>NZ_JACJQM010000049.1:0-45359 GCF_014696655.1 Nostoc sp. FACHB-888
TTTCTTAATTATCCTAATTTTTTGCGTTGTCATTAACTGAAATTAATTCATACTTCAAATTGAAGTGCGGAATGTGGGTTAAAATATTCTAAAATGCTCCAGCCTGATTATTTTTGGCTGCTTTATCTTTTTATATTCAGATAATTAACTAACTTTGACTTAGAATATCCTGTCTATAAGGATACATAAACCGTAATTTCTCTAGAATCTAAGCAAAATAACCCAAATTTAACCGTAAAAGTACTGAAGCTATTTTAAAAACTCTGTAAAATTTTGTTTTATGTTAGTCCATTTAATCAGCTACCTTTTAGGGAACTCCAAAAAATAAATTATCCAATTTCTGGACTTTACTACGACTTTCCCTCCCCCTGCCCCCTGCCTCTATAGGTACCCCTTTGGGGATCTTGCTACGCGTAGCGTCCCGCAGGGATGGTATATTTTTATTCGGAAGTCCCTTAATTTGTGTTGCTCTCAATCAAATATAACCAAGCTAGAGCGTAAAACAAATTTACCTCATAGCAGTAATGAAGTATATAAGCTCCAATTCTTAACAATAATTTTTATTTATTGGAAAAATAAAGTTAAATTCTGAATGCAGCCCAATTATTTAGCAAAAATAACTGAGCTGCATTGACTGAATATAGGACTATCCAGCCAAACTCTCGACACTCAAAGGAACCATATCCCCATTCCTGGTTAATCCTAACAGCATCGGTTCTTGGGGCTGAATTAGTTGACCTGTGAGTACACAGCGTTCTTCTTGCTGAGCTGTGGCAGCGATACTAGCTCGAATGTCGGTTCGCGAAAATCGAGGCTTCCATTCACCTGATTTTTGCTGGACATAATTCCAAAGGATATCTCGGATCAAAGCTTGATATCCCTGATTCCCGGCTATTTCTTTGAGCTTATCTTTCAGTTCCCGCTCTAAGCGGATGCTGGTAACTTCCATATCGGTGGTTGGGGTACGAGCGATCGTATGCATCACTATTTCTCCTTAAAGGTATAGACAAGATAGTAATACAAGTGTAGTATGTTTAAAGCAATATTCAATAGGTGAAATTTTCTGTGAAATCCATTTACCCCATCTCTACTTCTTTTTCCACTACTAATTGTCGAACTGGTTGGGAATCAGCTGGTATGGAAGTGGAGTATTTATTTATGGGCGATGGTAGCCGAGATTATGGGCAAATCACAGAGGGTAATTATGACTTTAGACATCTCAGCATTAATGGGTTGATTGCAAAACGACAACTAGATGAAGAAAGCGGGGAGTACAGACAAAGCAATACTGTACCGATATGAAACCAGAAAATTTTCCGGTCAATTCTAACCCCCGCCTCACTCAAAAGTTGAAGCGGGGGTTTTTTATAAGGAGTGAAGCTGTGACGATATATTCCATCCGCGGCGCGAACGCAATGCAAGTGTTAGAGCAATCTGTGGTGGTGTTTTCTCAAATACGCACTCTGTTTAAGGCTGGTATGCAACTGCGTATCAAGCCAAAAGCACCAATCCACCCCGCAATTTCTTTTGCCGAACAGTTTTGGATAGATATGCAAGGAAGCCTGGAATAACAGGAGAGCATAAAGAATGCTGAAATTAACTTACACTGAAAGCAGTTTTTATTTGGAATGTCTCACTCTGTCGCTGGAAGAATGGGTAGCGCAGCGAGTGATTTTAGCCCTGCGAGTTGGGCAAAGTTTATGCATTGAACCCAGTACCGCTTCCTTTTTGCTTCCTGTTGATTTGCCGGGAGTAGAAGTTCTTAAAGCTGAGGTAAAAAGAGATGACAGAGAAATTATTGCCCTCTCTGCCTGCGATGCCGAATATATGGAAGTCACCCTGCGGGGTTCTTGGCTATTAGATAGTTCTAAGGATGCTGTAGGTGTGTTTTTTACCACTATGAGCGATCGCGCTGAGTTCTTTTTGCACAAACTTTGGCAGGAAGCTCAAGCTTGTGCTTCTGTGATGAGTGAATAAAGAAGGCAGGAAGGAGTAAGAGGTCAGTTCCGCCCACTTTTGAACTGCCTTTGTTGATAAACAAAATCGTAGGCTGACTAAATTTTTCTGGCTCTTAGCATAAGCGGCTAGTCCATTATTTAAAAAGCCTCCAGGAGAACGAAACCGAGTCGTTTTCACTCCTGTAGGCCTTAACTTGGCCGTTTTTCAGAGGATTTTGAACTTGTCTTGTGGAGTATGAATTTTGCTTATTGGCTGGTTCAACCCCAATTGTGGGGAGATACTTGGAGCAATACTACAAGCTGTAATCATAGAGGCGATCGCGACAAAACTAATTATCTTCTGTTGCTTGAGATAGTTGTCTGTCATCTCAGGCTTTTAAAGATTCACCCAATCATAAAGGGTGGTTGCCATACCGGCTGTGCAGATAGCTCTTAACTCCCAGAAAGAGGTTCGACCCCTATAGAACCCATTATGAATAGGAACTAGCGATCGCTAGTTGAGCATGTTGCAATAATATATCTTTATCCAGAGCATTTACGGGATATTGCGGTGTTACTGCCAGCAGTTTATCGATTCTTTCTTTGGCTGCTTCCACTACTGATTCATCCAAGCTACCCTTGCTGAGGGAATCGACGAAATCTTCAGCAATCTGATAAGTTCTTTCAATAGATGATGAATTAATATTACGCGAAACAATAAACAAGTCGCAGCCTGCATGAAATGACTGCGCCACAGTACCAGCTTTAATAAACATATCTGAGATTGCTTTCATATCTAAGTCGTCAGATACAACCACTCCCTCAAAGCCAAGTTCCTCTCTAAGTATGGTTTTGAGGATAGACTGGGAAAGCGTTGCTGGCACATCAGCATCTATCTTAGGAAATAAAATATGGGCAGTCATAATCAAAGGAATCTGTACTTCGATTAAAGCTTTGAAAGGTATGAGTTCTCGAAGTCGCAGGTCTTCTAAAGTTAAATTCAGTATTGGTAGCTCGATGTGAGAGTCTTTGCTGGTATCTCCATGTCCGGGGAAGTGTTTGGCGCATCCCAAAATTCCTGACTCTTGAAGTCCAAGGTAGTATTCACGGGCATCTTTTGCAGCAATTTCGGGAGTGTTACCGAAGGCACGAGGCCCAATCACGGGGTTGTGGGGATAGGAAAAAACATCTGCTACAGGTGCCCAAGATAAATTTATCCCCAGTGATTTGAGTTCTAATGCTGTGGCTTTTGCTACTTCACGGACGTGCGATCGCAGCAACAAAGCATGAGGAAACCGCGTAATCGGCAGTGGTGTACGAATCACACGACCTCCTTCATGATCCAGAGTCATAAACATCGAATCACGTTCAGTATATTCTCGTATCTGATTATTTAAATCTTTGAAGCTTTCTAGCCAAACTTGATACGGGGTACTATCCAAAAAGTTTTTAGCAAAAAAGATCGCCCCAATCGGCTTTAATTCACTGAGTGCGCGTTTATCTTCATCGCTTAATGTAGTGCCGGAAATACCCAGAATCAGGTGATGTCCAAAGCGTTTTAGCTCTTGCGATACACTCATAATCTTTTACCTATAAGTTTTGCGGTAAACAACTGAGTTGTTCAACCTAAAGGATATAAACTTTTATCCTACATCCTTATGGCGAGTGAAAAGCTTTCAAAGAAAGGTTTTTATTCTCCTTGTGGAAAGTGCGTAAGTCCTAAATTAGCCTTGATTTTTCCATTGTCAATGTATCCATCGAAGGAAATTTTATAGGGAATCAACTAGTAATCTTTAAGCACTACCCTAAATATTTTTTCAGAGTAGATACACTGATTCCCAAAGAAATCAACTAGTTTTATACCAAGTTTGAGATTACTTATTTTCAGTCAAAGGAATTACTTTTGTTTCCCTAAATTTCCTGCATATAAATCTAGATGAAATGTTCGCCAAAACCTATTAGCAACAATGGTATTGGCAATTTTGTTGGGTAGGTGCGCGTAGGTAAAATTCCCTTTGGCAAAAGTTTTTTGGGAGAGCGATCGCACAATAACTGCCAAATGTTACGGTTTGCAACGTATAATGAGAATCGACAAAACCATTAAGAAATATTGAAGGGCATTAGGGTTAAATGCGAGTAGCGATCGCGGGTGCTGGTCTAGCAGGACTTTCCTGCGCGAAATATCTCACGGACGCAGGTCACACTCCCATTGTCTTGGAAAGCCGGGACGTATTGGGTGGTCTGGTTGCGGCGTGGAAAGACTCTGACGGCGACTGGTATGAAACCGGGTTACACGCCTTCTTTGGGGCATATCCGAATATGCTCCAATTGCTCAAGGAGTTGGGCATTGAAGACAGACTCCAGTGGAAAGAGCATACGTTGATTTTCAATCAACCAGACAAGCCTGGAACACTCTCACGTTTTGATGTTCCAGATATTCCATCTCCTTTCAACGTGATTGCATCGATTCTTCGCAACAAAGATATGTTGACTTGGGAGCAGAAGATTCGATTTGCAGTTGGCCTACTTCCAGCAGTGGTTCGGGGTCAAAAGTATGTTGAAGAGATGGACAAGTACAGCTTCTTAGAGTGGTTGGAAAGGCAAGGTGTTGACGAGCGAGTAACTAGTGACGTTTTTATCGCCGCATGTAAAGCGCTCACCTTTATCAATCCTGATGAAGTTTCGTCAACAATTCTCCTAACTGCACTGAATCGCTTTCTGCAAGAACGGTATGGCTCCAAGATTGCATTTTTGGATGGTTCTCCCACAGAACGTCTATGCAGCCCGATCGTAGATTACATCACAGAACGCGGTGGAGAAGTGCGCTTGAATGCCCCCTTGAAAGAGATTTTGCTCAACGCCGATGGCACGGTAAAAGGATACTTGATTCGAGGCTTAAATGGGGCAGAAGATGAAGTTATCACAGCAGATTCATATGTATCTGCCATGTCGGTTGATCCTCTGAAGGTCATGTTGCCTAAACCTTGGAAGCTTATGGAGTTTTTTCAAAAGCTAGAAGGCTTGGAAGGAGTACCAGTGATTAACCTGCATCTGTGGTTTGACCGGAAACTTACAGAAATTGATCACTTACTTTTTTCGCGATCGCCCCTCCTAAGCGTTTATGCTGATATGAGCAATACCTGCCGTGAATACGCCAACCCCAATCGCTCAATGCTGGAATTAGTTTTAGCTCCGGCAAAAGATTGGATTGCCAAATCTGATGAGGAGATTGTGGCTGCAACGCTTGCTGAGTTGGAAAAACTTTTCCCCGACCACTTTGGGGGAGACAATCCAGCAACATTGCTGAAATCTCATGTGGTGAAAACGCCGCGTTCAGTTTACAAAGCGACCCCTGGTCGTCAACAGTACCGTCCAGCACAAGTTACGCCCATTGCCAACTTCTATCTTGCCGGAAGTTATACCATGCAACGCTACTTAGGCAGTATGGAAGGTGCCGTACTTTCTGGTAAGCTGACAGCGCAGGCAATTTCTGAGGCTCTCCCGGTAGCAAATTCCTCAAACCTGCAAACGCTCACCCGACCGCCCGCAACGAATGCTGCAACTGCCTGATTCCCCCCCGCGCATGAAAACGCTGGTCTCTGTAGACGAGTCATACAAACTTTGCCGACATCTCACAGCAAAGTATGCCAAGACTTTTTACCTGGGTACTTTGCTCATGAGTCCGGTAAAACGTCAATCTATTTGGTCAATTTACGCTTGGTGTCGCCGTACAGATGAATTGGTGGATGGGCCCGCATCTGCTATTACCACGCCAGAAACCCTAGACCTATGGGAACAGCAGCTGGAATCGATTTTTGCGGGACACCCATTAGAAAATTACGATGTCGCTTTAGCTGATACCCTCCAGCGCTTTCCGATGGACATTCAGCCCTTTCGGGATATGATTGTCGGTCAGCGCATGGATTTATATCGCAGTCGTTATGAAACCTTTGAGGACTTATACCTCTACTGTTACCGCGTTGCCGGCACTGTTGGCTTAATGTCAACAGCAGTTATGGGTGTGGATAGCACCATGTACACCGCTCCGTGGCAACAGAACAAACAACCTTATGTTCCCACAAAAGAAGCGATCGCTCTGGGAATTGCCAATCAACTCACCAACATCCTGCGGGATGTGGGAGAAGATGCAAAACGGGGGCGAATCTACATTCCCCTTGAGGACTTGGAAAAATTCAACTACACCGAGCAAGACTTCTTTAAAGGTGTGGTAGATGATCGTTGGCGGGCGCTGATGCGCTTTCAAATCGAACGGGCTCGCCAATTCTATACCACGTCAGATGAGGGAATTACTTATTTAGCATCCGATGCCCGTTGGCCCGTATGGGCAGCGTCAATGTTGTACGGTCAGATTTTGGAGGTGATTGAACGCAACGATTACGATGTGTTCAGTCAGAGAGCTTTCGTTCCCCAGTGGAAAAAGTTACGCACCTTGCCCTTAGCTTGGATGCGATCGCAAGTCCTTTAAAAAATTAGTCATTTGTCCCTAGTCCTTGGTCCTTAGTGTTTTATAAATAACCAATGGCTAATGACAAATGACAAATGACCAATGACAAATAACTATTGACTCTTAAAAGGAAGTCTGATAAGATTAATATTCGTGAGTCATGGAGAGGTGGCTGAGTGGTCGAAAGCGGCAGATTGCTAATCTGTTGTACGGCAGGCAACTCCGTACCGAGGGTTCGAATCCCTCCCTCTCCGTTTTTCAGGTTTTTATACACAGAGTCTTTTCTGTGTTGAGCAATAATATTAATGCAAAGGTAAATATTTCTACTCCCAAAGATGGATGATATGATTTATCATTTGGAGTCTTGCTAAGATCCAGCTAACTTACCAACCTAGTTTGTGTCTTAACTTTTAGGCTCCTAAATATCTTAGGAGTAAAATTACCTATGAGAAAAATTAGCGCCGCCTTAACCTTTAGTATAGCTACCCTGGCAATTGGGTTCTTAGTTGGGGCTTGTGGTGATACCAGTACCCCGAATGGCACAACTAATAACGGAAGTACCGCTACCCCAGCAGCATCAACTACCACAAGCAGTGCTAAAGGGCTCAAAATTGGTTCCCTGCTACCGACAACCGGCGATTTGGCTTCTGTTGGACAGCAGATGCTAGGTTCTGTTCCTTTACTCGTCGATACAGTCAATGCTTGCGGTGGGGTGAATGGTGAATCGGTGAACTTGGTGCAAGTAGACGACCAAACCGACCCCAAAGCTGGTGCTGCCGGTATGACTAAACTAGCAACTTTAGATAAAGTAGCAGGTGTAGTTGGCTCCTTTGCCAGTAGTGTTTCTAGTGCAGCAGTCTCCATTGCCACGCCGAATAAAGTTATGCTGGTTTCCCCTGGTAGTACCAGTCCCGTGTTTACTGAAAAGGCACAAAAAGGCGACTTTCAAGGCTTTTGGGCGCGTACAGCTCCCCCCGATACCTACCAAGCACTGGCATTAGCTCAACTTGCCAATAAGAAAGGTTTCAAGCGAGTTTCTACAGTCGTGATTAATAATGACTATGGCGTTGGCTTTGAAAAAGCATTTGTACAAACTTTTGAAAAATTGGGTGGAACCATCGTTAATAAAGGCAAACCTGTCCGCTACGACCCGAAAGCCCAAACATTTGATACAGAAGCTGCTGCTGCTTTTGCTGGTAATCCAGATGCAGTCCTGGCTGTACTGTACGCTGAAACTGGCAGTTTATTCCTGAAAGCCGCATATCAGCAAGGTGTAGCTAAGGGAGTGCAGATTCTGCTTACAGATGGCGTGAAATCACCTACTTTCCCAGAACAAGTTGGCAAAGGTAGTGATGGTAAGTATATTTTAACTGGAGCGATCGGTACAGTACCAGGTTCCGATGGTAAAGCACTAGAAGCTTTCAACAACTTGTGGAAGGATAAAAAGGGTGGTGCGCCAGGGGAATATGCCCCTCAAGCTTGGGATGCGGCTGTCTTGTTGACGTTGGCAGCACAAGCCGCTAAAGAAAATACAGGTGTTGGCGTAGCCAGCAAAATCCGTGAAGTTGCTAATGGGCCTGGCACAGAAGTCACCGATGTCTGCGAGGGACTGAAGTTACTTAAAGTGGGTCAAGATATCAACTATCAAGGAGCTAGCGGCAACGTAGATGTTGATGCTAATGGTGATGTCGTTGGGGTATACGATGTTTGGACAGTAGAAGACGATGGCAAAATCAAGGTGATTGACAAAGTTACCCCCAAGTAGAAAGTGAGGAATTAGGAGTTATGAATGAAATATTATTAACTCTTAACTCCTAATTCATAACTCCTAACTCTTAAAACCCACTGAAGTTGTAACCAACTCCTAACAACAAGCCTATATCAGTCTCATTGAAAAATCCGGCATTCACAGCAGCCGTCGCCGTGAATTGAGGACTTAGAGGCACATCAATGCCACCAGATACTAAAAAGGCAAATTGCGAATCATCACCAGTTTTGTAAGCTGCACCTACTCCAACGTAAGGTGCAATTGCTAATGGTTCGCTAAAAGCATCTGCTGACTGAAAGGTAAAATCGTAGGTTATGGGAAGTAGAATTGTGGTGTTGTCCCCTAATACAGCTGAGGGTCGCACAGATATAGAATTTGTCAGTCCGATTTTGCTGACTACTGCGAAGTTACCGTCGCCCAAAGATGAGTCCCCACCACTCAAACCAATGTTAGCAGCGACGCCAATATAGCTGCTGCCGCCACTAGTAGTTCTACCTAAATCTATATCTGATTGCGCCACTCTGGTATCAGATGGTTGAGCAATACTTTGAGAAGTTGGTTCTACAGACTTAGAGATGAGCGTCGTAGATGAGGTTGCCACTGTGCCTGGAATGGGTGTTAGTGTAGCACTGGCGTTTTCCTGTATTGCAGTATTGGATAACTGCTGTCCTTTAGTTAAATTTCTTACTGTAAATGTTTCAGTTGTTTCTGTAGAGAGATTTTGACTTGCAGTATCTAGTTCTGCACTAAACTCGTTGGGAGACGCTACGGTTGCGGAAGGGTTGGTTAATGTCTGACTGCTCACCTTGTCCACTGTCTGGGCATTTGCAGATAACCCACTACTCAAGACTGCAAGAGCAGCTATACTTGGCAACCAAAAAACACCTTTACGAAAAAAAATAGTATTCACGTTCACTCCTAAAACAATATTGCCACGAAAAATAAACAGTTTTGTTGATTGAAGTCAACAAATTCGGGCAATATTCAAAATTTAACACCAAAAAATCGGTTTTTCCATTCTGACTTTGCTGGGACTAGTTAATATTTACTAGCAAAAAATTAAATACTCATCCTAAATATCTGAAATTTGACAGATGACAAAAATTATCTTGGCTTTAGATAAAGAATCTATTTGTTGAAGAAGTTATTAGGATTGCTAAAAGTTTTACCAAAAAGCTTAGTCTACACCAACACCTAGCTTTCTTAGTCTTTGTGCTAACTGTTGAGCACATTGGCTTGAATCTGGTAGAGTGCGTTATAGACATTAGTTCTAACACAGCGAGAATCTTAGATGGTGCGTTAGCCTAGGGTATAACACACCCTTTTATATTAAAAGAGAAAGGGAGAATTCCAGGCAACGGCGACTACAAGAGAAGGGCTTACCATAGGATATGGTTGGTCTATTTACGCCATACTTTACTAGAAATTAAGCTTTGCAACAAAAAAAGCTGATTGTAAAGTTATATTACGAAGCTTGCAAAAATATTTAGAAATTGTCTACAAAGCAAACATGGTTCTAACGTAGAACCTATTAGGAGAGACTTGAGGCAAATGTGATGAGCGGAAATAATATTCAAAAGTATCGGTTTGTCTGTACCCTGACTTTCGGTGACATCTACGGTCAAATAATTGTTTGGTTGATTACAATTACCCTAAGTTTGGCATCAGCCTTGGCGCTAATGGGTGCCAAGCGACCCGTGTACGCTTTAGCAACAGCTGGTCTTGTCGTTCTACTATCGCTACCTTTCTTGTTGTTTGCGTTTGTCACTACCTTGTTAAATCATATTGAAGTCACTCCTGTAGGGCCTGGAACCAAAATGGAACCCATGCCAGGTAATGTGTCTCAGCAACAACCTGTACAAGCGACTAGCTGAAGAGTTAGGAGTTAGGAGTTATAAGTGAAGACCTAACTCTTCATTTTTAACTTTTCACTGTTAATTTCAAAATTTGTAATAACATCCCTGTCTATAGGCAGGGAATTTTTTTGTAGAGATGTCACAGTCGCAACGCACTACCTGATTAATCACCTCTCTACAATAGAACAGCAGGGGTTTGCAATCAGGGGCTAATTATGCTGGAACATGATGTAATTATTGTCGGGGGTGGATTGGCGGGATGTCGCGCTGCTGTGGAAATTGCCCGCACTGACCCTAATTTAAATATTGCTGTGGTTGCCAAAACCCACCCAATTCGTTCCCACTCGGTGGCGGCTCAAGGTGGTATGGCTGCATCGTTGAAAAATGTTGATGCAGAAGATAGTTGGAAAGCACATGCTTTTGATACTGTCAAGGGTTCTGATTACTTGGCAGACCAGGACGCTGTGGCAATTCTTACCCAGGAAGCACCAGATGTGGTGATCGACTTGGAACACATGGGCGTTTTGTTCTCTCGCTTACCTGATGGTCGCATTGCCCAACGAGCTTTTGGGGGACATTCCCATAACCGCACTTGTTACGCAGCTGATAAGACCGGTCACGCAATTTTGCACGAATTGGTTAACAATTTGCGGCGTTATGGGGTGCAAGTTTATGAAGAATGGTATGTAATGCGTCTCATTTTGGAAGAAAATGAGGCTAAGGGTGTGGTGATGTTCCATCTTTTGGATGGACATATCGAGGTAGTGCGGGCCAAGGCAGTGATGTTTGCTACAGGGGGCTATGGTCGCGTTTATAACACCACCTCTAATGATTACGCTTCTTCGGGTGATGGTTTGGCAATGACTGTGATCGCAGGTTTGCCTCTAGAAGATATGGAATTTGTCCAATTTCATCCCACTGGTTTATATCCGGTAGGGGTGCTGATTTCAGAAGCGGTACGAGGTGAAGGGGCGTATCTGATTAATAGTGAAGGCGATCGCTTTATGGCGAACTATGCACCCAGTCGCATGGAACTAGCTCCTCGTGATATTACCTCACGAGCGATCGCTTACGAAATTCGCGCTGGTCGTGGTATTCATCTCAACGGTAGTGCTGGGGGCCCCTTTGTCTATCTCGATCTACGCCACATGGGCAAAGAAAAAATTATGAGTCGCGTCCCCTTCTGTTGGGAAGAAGCACACCGTTTGGTAGGTGTTGACGCGGTAACTCAACCTATGCCAGTTCGCCCGACAATTCATTATTGTATGGGTGGTATTCCAGTTAATACTGATGGGCAAGTCCGCAGTAGTGGTGATGGTTTAGTTGATGCCTTCTTTGCTGCTGGCGAAACATCTTGTGTTTCCGTACATGGGGCTAACCGTTTGGGGAGTAATTCTCTGCTGGAATGTGTCGTTTATGGCAAGAGAACCGGGGCTGCGATCGCGCAATTTGTGCAAAAACGTAAGTTGCCTTCTGTGGATGAGCAACGATATGTAACGGAAGCCCAGCAACAAATCCAAGCCTTGTTAGAACAACCAGGACAGTACCGCATTAACCAAGTTCGTCAAGCCTTCCAGGATTGTATGACTGATTACTGCGGTGTTTTCCGCACTGAAGCATTAATGAGTGAAGGGTTGCACAAACTAGAAGAAATACAACAAAAATATCCACAAATTTATTTAGATGACAAAGGTAGTTGCTGGAATACGGAACTTGTGGAAGCTTTGGAATTGCGAAGTTTGATGGTAGTGGGACAGACTATTTTGGCATCAGCCCTAAATCGCCAAGAGAGTCGTGGCGCTCATTTCCGCGAAGATTATTCCGAACGAGATGATACCAACTTTCTGAAACACACAATGGCTTACTATTCACCTGCGGGAATTGACATTCAATATCGTCCGGTGGCGATTACTATGTTTGAGCCAAAAGAGCGGAAATATTAACTCGAGGTAATAAATCTTCTTATCTACCTTGCACAATGAATCGAGGGGACTGTAACCACCTCGTCCACCTCGATTAAAAACATGACTATAAATCATTGAACTAGTGACAAGAACCTAACTGTCCTTGAATCGCAGCTATCATCTTGGAAAAAAACTGGTATTAGTGATATCACTAGGTCAGAAAGTGTAATATTGTAGCCAAGGAAAACGATATGGCGCTTAACGACTTCAGATCAGTCTTTCTTCCTTATTGCCTTGAAAAACAATCTGATGGACGATACGTAGTCCTTAATAGGGAATACAAGCCAGTTGGTTTTAAGACTAGGGAACACATCGAGTATCAAGACTATATTAGTGTTGAATTGAAAGGTATAGGTTTAGCAACAGTAGCAAAGCTCTCTTACAATAGTGATTCAAATACAGACAGGATTTACTTGTATAACGATGGTTGTGTTCCAACAGAGAGTCCTGAATATATGAAGAATTATCTTAAACGCTTAGAGATATTGGCAAAGCTGAAAGTTGATTAGTTAAACAATAGAAATTAGTCTAGTGTTGGGTAGGGGTATAGCGCAATCTAAAAATTCCTTGAAGCCAATGCAAGAAAGCCCCTAGGCAACTTACTAAAACTACATCACTACTTTCGTGTACCAAAAACGGTATTCCCACACGCTTTAAATTGAGGCTTAGATAAATAGGCTAGGTGAAACCTTGAAGTAATCACCAAGCATTTTGGCTTGTGCCTTGCTAATCGAACGTTTACCATTAACAACCTCAGACACCACACCGCTCGATCCAATAACGCCTACCAAGTCAGCTTGACGGGTTCCACTTGCTTCCATGATGTGTTGAAGTATCTCATGAGGCACAGATAAATCCATCGGGTAGTTCTGTGTTTCATATACTTCAATCAGCTTCACTAGCAATTTATGTAAAACTCGCTGCTCTGGAGTGCGATTTTTCTCAAAGGTTAGACGCTCTACCACTGTCAACAAACGTTCGTATTCGTCTTCTGTCTCAATTACCTTGGGAGCAACTTCAGCTACTAGATTGCGATAAGCAGTTTCGTCAAAAGTAAAAGTCATTTTTCCATTTGCCTTTATCGTATTCAGTATGCGTAAAAAAGTATTTGTAGTAAACTACCTGGTCTTCATAATCAATACCGACAATTAGGCGATAATCATTACCCTTGAGATTGAAAACAGTTAAGTTTCCAACTGCTTCAGCATCCTTGTAAATCTTACGAACGTCCTCTAAGTTCTGCCATTCCGTTTTTTTCACAGTTGCATACCAGTTGTCAATCTGCTTCTTAACATCGGGATAATGGGCGGTATCAGTACGAAGGTTGCGAATTGCAATTAGATGCATTTGTTTCTAAATTTTTTGTCACATATTTTCAATGGAAAATCAATTATTTTTAAATGCTTTCAAAATGAGAGCAAAAAGTCAAGAGTAGTTATTATTTAGAATGCGGGTTAGTTCAGCCTAATCCGGCATTGAAAAAGCTGGTGACAATGATGGCTCACTGGTGTGAGATCCTAGAGACAGTCAATGGAGGCTGAACAGAATGGAACAACATCACAAGCCAACGGTTATAATTACAGGTGCTTCTTCAGGAGTCGGTTTATATGCTGCCAAGGCTCTTGCTGAAAGGGGATGGTACGTAGTCATGGCGTGTAGGGATATAGCGAAGGCTCAACTTGCAGCCCAATCTTTGGGAATCCCCCACCAGGGTAGCTACACCATCATGCATATCGATCTCGGTTCTTTGGATAGCGTTCGACAATTTGTAAATAACTTCCGAGCAAGCGGTCACTCCCTAGACGCTTTGGTGTGCAACGCCGCAATTTATATGCCTTTGTTAAAAGATCCACTGCGAAGCCCAGAAGGCTACGAGTTAACTGTCACCACAAATCACCTTGGACATTTCCTTTTATGCAACCTGATGTTAGAGGATCTGAAGAAATCATCTTCAGAGCCAAGGCTCGTAATTTTGGGAACTGTCACCCACAATCCAGACGAACTGGGTGGCAAGATTCCGCCGCGTCCTGACTTGGGCGATTTGCAAGGCTTTGTAGAAGGATTTAAAGAGCCAATCTCGATGATTGATGGCAAGAAGTTTGAACCCGTCAAAGCTTATAAAGACAGCAAGGTTTGCAACGTGCTGACTATGCGGGAACTGCATCGGCGCTATCATGAGTCAACTGGTATCGCTTTCAGTTCTCTCTATCCGGGATGTGTTGCAGAAACGCCGCTATTTAGAAACCACTATCCTCTGTTTCAGAAAATCTTCCCATTATTTCAGAAGTACATCACTGGAGGATATGTGTCTCAGGAGTTGGCAGGAGAAAGGGTTGCTGCGGTAGTTGCCGATCCTGAATACAATCAATCTGGTGCTTATTGGAGCTGGGGAAATCGCCAGAAGAAAGATGGTAAGTCCTTTGTGCAAAAGGTTTCCCCTCAAGCCCGCGATGACGAAAAAGGCGATCGCATGTGGGAACTAAGCGCAAAGTTGGTTGGAATTGCGTGATGGAACGGGGTTTCACCTTACCCTACATAGCTACTAGGTTACGCGGTTGTAGCGTAAATTGAGTGTCTACAACAAACTACACCTAAACATTCTTTTATACTACAATCGCAATACATTTCCTTTGATCTGTCCATACCAGCTACCATAAGCCACAAATGATGAGTTTTTTCCTCAGTCAGCAGTCAAATCGGGCGGTATGTGTCAATTCATGTTCTGTACAGTTATAGCTCTCCATTTCCTACTCATTGATTTCTACCTGAAAAAGATGTATAATTAACGTTGCATTGAAGGGGAGTAGCTGCTGGCCAACAAAATGAAAGCCAGTACATCTGAATCAACATACTGGCGATGAGCCTGGTTTAGATGGCAAGTAATCAATATTTGAAAGCGAGACCTTCACTAAGTTCACACCGAAAAGTGTAAACTTGGTGAGGTCTTTTGGTTCTCATCAAGCTTCACATCGGTAAACGATTTTTCAGGAGCTTGAGAGAGTGTTAACAGCTTTTACCGCAGGTTTATTATTAATAACAGTTTCAGAACTAGGCGATAAAACATTTTTTATTGCTGTAATTTTGGCAATGCACCACTCGCGGCGGCTGGTATTTATAGGTGTGACAGCTGCTTTAGCTGCGATGACAATCCTTTCAGTGCTATTTGGACAAGCCGCATCCGTATTGCCAAAAGTTTATATTCATTATGCTGAAATAGTTTTGTTTCTTGCCTTTGGTATCAAGCTGTTATATGACGCTAGTAGGATGTCTGGTGCTGCCTGTGATACAGAAGTTATAGAAGAGGCCGAAGCTGCGGTGAAAAAAGCAGATTTGGAGTTACCAAAGCAAAATACTTCCTTAGCAATTATTATAGAAGCCTTTGTGTTGACATTTATGGCAGAGTGGGGCGATCGCACCCAAATTGCCACCATTGCCCTGGCAGCAGGTAATAATCCAATTGGAGTGACAATAGGTGCAATTTTAGGACATGCAATTTGTGCTGCGATCGCAGTTATCGGCGGCAAAATGATTGCCGGGCGCATTTCTGAGCGTCAACTCACCCTGATTGGTGGATGCCTGTTTTTGGTCTTTGGTATCCTTGCTGCCATTGAAGGAGCGTGAGGGGATAAGCAGGGGGAGCGGGAGAAGAAAAACTATTGTTTTTGCCCAATGCCCCTACTTCGGAGTACTTTCTAATGCGGGCGCGGGAGATGCAGGCGGATTAGGGATGGGGGAAGCCGTTGCTGCGTTCTTAATTTCATCTTTGTACTGAGCAGGCGCTAAAGCTGCGGCACTATCAAACAAAAGTTTTGCATCTGCATCTTTGCCTTGTTGTTTCAGGAGCATCGCTTTTGCCACAACAGGGCGAAAATCCTTGGGATCTTTTTTAATTGCCTGGTCATATACAGAACTAGCTTGGGCATAGCTTTTCTGGGAAGCATGAACAGAACCTAACAATACCTGCACGGCTACTGTATCTACACTTCCAGGCTGAATTGTATTTGCTTGAGGTGCCTTAGAGAGGGTTTCTTGTAATAAACCAATGGCTGCTTCCGGGCGTTGCTGACTTATCAACAGAGACACCATTCCTTGTAAAGCCTTCAAGTCGCCTGGTTTGGTGGACAAAATCGAGCGATATGCTTGAGCGGCTCCTTCGCGATCGCCTATTTGCTGTTTGGCTTGAGCCAATAGCACTGAATATTCTGACTGTTCAGGATTCAGCTTGGCTAGCTTTTCTAAAGGTTCAATAACAACTTGGATATCAGCTGGTTTAACCTCAGCTTTTTCTTTTTGACTCAATAGTTGTAGCCTCGCCTGCAATAAGCCCTTGAGTGCAGTTTGGTTTTCCGGTTCCCTTTGCAAAACCAGTTCATAACCCCGTACTTCGTCTTCCAGTTTTGATTTTTGGTCAGAGGAGGGCAAAGTGCCTCTAGTGCTAGCGGTATTCTGGTTTGAGGGTGGCGTATTATTAAATGCTCCAATTATGGGAATCACCGAAACACCCACAAAAGCAAGAATTGCCACCGCCAAGACGATTTGAACTATCCAACGATTGCGCGGTTGAGACACAGTTTTGTCTTTCTCCTGAACTCTAATGACATTATCATTTACACAAATCGTAAAGTTAAAAATTTCCAAAACTTTGCGGAATACCGCCAATTGCCTGTGAATTTTATAACAATTAACTATTTACACTGCTAAAGTAAGTGATGACTTTAGGAGGAGCCATCAGAATTAGACCTATGATATGCTTCCGAAACTAGTATAAAGGCGCTAAATTACACGTTTAGTGTTTATACACTCAATTTAGCGCCTTTAGTATTGTATAGAGTAACTTGGTGTGACTTTGTGAAAAGCAAATATACTTTCATCAGTCGCACAAATGCTCTTTTCAGCTGCCTTTGTAAAATCCCACAATGGGATGTGTCTCCGCCGCAAGGAGTTTTTATGAATTCCGACCTGATGCCGTTGCCTGAATCCTCTAATTCTTCTGCCTCTAACCAGGGCCCAACTAAAACAGGGGCAGCCGCTAATGTTCATGTAGCAGCCCAGCCCTCTAAACCTGAAAATTCGCCTGTTAACCTCAGCGAAACTGACTCAAATGGGAACTTGGTCAATCGACAACAACCGATTCCGCCTCCCAGTGAACCGATGCAGTACCGAGCGATCGGCTTAGTCCGGGGTCGCTATCATGCCAGCAGCGAACAATTTACTCAAGGTACGCTGCTGACCACAGATGGTGTAGAACTTAATGCCGTCCTCCTAGGCCGGATTATGAGCTTAGTCAAGAATCACCTAGATTTAGAAAAAGAACACTTGTGGGTAGTATATCCACGGACAAGACAAGAGAATGATACCTTGCATATCCAAATTGTCGGAGTTTGGGAGCCAGAAAATCTGGCTAAAAACTCAACAAATGAGGATGAGTCGGACTTGGACTTGCAAGAGTTACAGACAACCGATGATGGCTTATCAGAAAACTCTGAATTAAGTACAATTGCAACGATCCCCTCATCAGAAGTAGCAGATGGTGGTTTTTCTGTTCGTGGTGAGGTAGTATACCAGTCTTTTGATGCTAAGAGCTTAGTAGTCAAAATTAGGCAGGCTGCACGTAAACCAACTGAAAAACCCAAGTATTTTAAGTTGAAATTGAGGGGTGTGCTGACCACCAAAGCTGTAGGAAAGTTCTGGGATTTCCAAGCCAAGCGAGAAGCTGACGTTTTGATAGTAGAAAAAGCTGAAGCGATCGCTGACTTGCCCAAAAAACGCAAACCACCCTTCAAAGGTGGCCCTCGTGCTGGCGGTGGCGCTGCTGGTGGCAGAAAACCATTCCCTCCCAGACGCAGTGGCGAAACCCCACGTCCTATTAAGAAAACAGGCGTAAGCAGGGACCCCTCGGTAGTATCAAAGCCTATACCAAAAACGCCCGCTCCTAAACCTATCAAGCGACCGAAACCAATTCAAGAGTAGGGAATTGGGTATGGGGCATTGGGCATGGGGAAGGGTGCAGAGGAGAGGAATTTTCTCCCTATTCCCTGCTCCCTGTGCTCCCCAGCCCCCACTTCCCAGTCCCCAATATCAAAAATCCGTCCGACGGTCTTGGGGTAAAAAAGATCGCTCCATCGGAATTGGGGAAACTGGTTCTGTGAGGGTAAACGTTCCTGCTTCGATCCACTTTTTCAACTCTAGGGCGACTTGCCTAGAAAAAAACAAACTCGCTAAGGGGGCAGAGCGTATAGCTTTGCCCTCAATAGTTATCCGCCCAGATTTGAGTTGAGCATAACTCACCAAACCAAAGGTGGGACGGACGCGCCGAGGAATGGAGAAATCCACTATTGGGGCTACTAAGTCTTTATCCTGCACGGCACAGTGTTCAACTACTTGTTCATTTAATACAGGTAGTGGTACACCAACGCCTAACATTAATGAGGGGCCATAGCTTTTGAAGTAACAACCCCGCACCCAATGAGCATCCATTTGCTTGGCATCACCGATTAAAGCTAAAGTGGCGGAAGGCCCAATTGGTGTACGATTAGCTAAACGCTTTTGTAAGGGGAAGTGTTGAGTGCCTTCCCAAGCGATATAGCCAATACCGCCGCCTAAAAAAATTCGAGTCCCTATACCAACGAGTTGCAAATCGGGGTCGTTGAGTAAGGGGGAAATAGCACCTGGGTTAGAATAAACCGCATTCCCCAGACGCGGTTGTAAAGGGCCAAGATAGGTGAAGAGGGGGCGATCGCCACCATTTACACCAACAATAAAATTTTGATAAAGATTGCGCGGATTGAATAAATAAAACTGATTAATCGTTTCATTGGTAATTGTAGTTTCAAAAGTTGCTCTGGGATAACAATCTGTTACTTGTCCTTGCGCTTTTACGTGTATGGGTTTACCAGCGATCAAATCTTCAATTACATGACCGCCGCCACGTTCTCTGACTTCTTCCCCGTCCGTCGTCTCCACAGCAGAACTCGCACCCAAATATAAATCTACCGCCCCAAAACCAGAGTATGCTGGCACGCCATCTAACCAGCAGCGACGAATTTTTATCGGGGGGTCAGTGTGTCCAAGATTGATAATTGCACCACTTGATTCCATCGGCTCAAATGTGCCAGTGGTGATTACATCAACTTCTTTAGCAGCTTTAGTAACACCGATTTCTACAACTCGTGCTTTTAATTCTTCAGCTGTCAACACTACCGCAAGTTGGCGGCTGATTTTTTCGTTAATTTCTGCAATTGTTCGCATTTTATCAGTGCTAGCGCTTCCTGCTGTCTTCCTTTTTGAAGGATATCTTGAGAAATCACAAACTCTTGCATAATTTCTTCTCAAAATAGTTGTCACCAATCTCTGCGCGACAGCTTAACACCCCAGATAGGGTTGAGATTCCCAAAAAAACAATTCAAGTGTTGTAAAGTCCAAATCATATATATTTTGGGGCAGGCACACTACTTCTGTTTGAAATATTGCTTTAGTTGGTGTATCTTTGCTCATGGCATTAACGTAACTTCTAAGCTTCAAGGCATTTCAAAAAACTTATCTGCTCCCTGCTTTTCAATACTTCTCGGTTAGCCCAATTAGGCATTGCAGATCCTCCCAATCCCTTTTAATATTTTTGTGGTTAGGGACTTCCAACTAAAAAAATATCCCATCGCATTTAGGGCAGGGGAGCAGGGGGCAGGGAGCAGGGGGAAAAATAGTAGTGTTGAGTCCAGAAATTTGGATAATTTATTTTTTGGAGTTCCCTTACTAAAAAATGAGGGTATAGGCAATTTATGAAGTTGCCTATACCCTCAAAAATATAAACTAAGTTTTTGTAGTAGCGTATAAGTCTAAGTTAGCGCCTGGGCAACTACTGCCGAAAGTGACTCATTAACCGCTTGCTTCAACAATTCAGCTTTATCGGTCTGTTCCCAAGGTAACTCTAAATCAGGCCGCCCAAAATGACCATAAGCCGCGACGTCCTGATAAAAACGTCCGCCTCGTTCACTTGGTAAGTTGCGTAAGTTAAAGGTATGGATAATCCCTGCTGGACGCAGTTCAAAGTGCTTGTTGATTAATTCCAGTAAGGTTTCTTCATCGACTTTGCCAGTGCCAAAGGTATCCACCAGAATGCTTGTTGGTCGCGCTACGCCAATAGCATAAGATAACTGGATTTCAACTTTTTCTGCTAAACCGGCGGCGACAATGTTTTTCGCGACATAACGAGCCGCATAGGCAGCAGAACGGTCTACCTTTGTGGGGTCTTTGCCAGAAAAAGCGCCGCCACCATGCCGTGAATAACCACCGTAGGTATCAACAATTATTTTCCGTCCTGTCAGACCAGAGTCTCCTTGAGGGCCACCAACGACAAATTTGCCAGTGGGGTTGACTAGAAAACGTGTCTCTTTATTAGGCTTAACTTCAATGTCGCCAAAAACAGGTTCGACCACTGCTGACCAAAGGTCTTGTTTAATTTTGGCTTGTACAGCCGCCTCATCTATGATTTCCCCAATAGTAGCCGTATGCTGGGTAGAAATTAGAATTGTATCAATACCTACTGGTCGCCCATCTTCGTAGACCACAGTTACCTGGGTTTTACCGTCAGGACGCAGGTATGATAGTTCACCTGTTTTGCGAACTGCTGCTAATCGGCGAGCAATGCGGTGGGCGAGACTGATGGGTAAGGGCATCAGTTCTGGTGTTTCGTTGCTGGCAAAACCAAACATTATACCTTGATCGCCCGCACCAATTTTGTCGAATAGCTCATCACTATCTTGCTGGCGGGTTTCTTGGGCGGTGTTAACACCTTGGGCGATATCGGGTGATTGTTCGTCTAAAGCCAGCAGAACGCTGGTGCTGTTAGCAGAAAAGCCATTATCGGCGTTGGTATAGCCAATTTCGGCAATTTTTTGGCGGGCGAGATTGACGAAATTCACATTGGCTTTGGTGGTTATTTCACCAGTGATTAGCACCAAACCAGTATTAACTACTACTTCAGCCGCGACACGGCTGCTGGGGTCTTGTGTCAGTAGGGCATCCAGAATAGTATCAGAAATCTGATCACAGATTTTATCTGGATGACCTTCGGTGACTGACTCGGAGGTAAATAAATATCGACGAGACAAAGGAAATTCCTCCTTACTTGAGTTTTTTAGCTGATTAAATGTAGTATTTAGTTCAACTACTTAATTTAACGTGAGTTCAATGAACCTCTCCCAAACTTGAGCTTTGCTTCAAGTTTGTGCCTCTAGGACTCGAAGAGGGACGGTTTTAGGTAGTAAAATCTTTAAGAGGTTTTTTGATTCAGCTCCTTAGGCGAACACCACATAAGCCGTCGAACTCACGTTAATTTATGAAATCATAACAATATTTATACTTCAGTAGTTAGTATCTTCTTGATATTAATAAAAACCACTAGCCATAAGGTAAGTATCTGTAAAGAAGATAAATCTATGCTAATTATTTTATGAGACAAATGTATTTAATAACACAAAAAAAGGAGGCACCCAGAAGCGCCCCCCACAAACTTTGACACAAACACTGCTGCTTTTAAACCTGAACCGCTAACTTTGCTTCCGCAGCTGTTAACCGTTCATAAGCAGCACGCATTTTCAAACCTGTAAGCACTTGGAAGAAACCAGTACCATTATTGGAACCTGGATACTCACGGTGCTGGAGTAACAAGTGAGTCAATTCACCCTGATATTTAGTGGATGTATTGCTGAGATGGGTTTCGATGTAAATTACTTCTTCCAAATTGTCAAATTGACCATCTACCTCTAGTACTGAGACATAGCGGCCATAGTAAACATCTGAACCGTAGTACAGTTGCATACCAGGATAAGAACAGGTCAGTTTGCGTCCACAGGGAGTCCAATTAATTGTTGACCCTTCATCAAACAGGTAGGTTGGATCAAAACCTTCCTTACCTTCTCTCTGGAGCATACGTACTCTTAAGACTCTACGCTCTGTATCGTTTTTAATTAAGTTAGTAGGTAATACTTGGAGAACTACATCGGCAAATTCTCTTTGTGGTTCGATAAACTTTTCAAAGTCAGGTTTGCGGGAATTGATTTGCGCTAAGACATCTTCGTAGCGATGACCGCGTTCAGCCATATCTCGCTGGATTTTCCAGGCAATTTTGACTTCATCGCTAATATCAAAATAAACACTAAAGTCAATTAGCGATCGCACCCGCTCATCATATAAAGGATGCAGCCCTTCAACAACTATAATGTGATTCGGCTCTATCCGCTCTGGCGGATCAATCATGCCAGTTTCGTGGTTATAAATCGGCTTATCAATCGCTTGACCACTTTTGAGCGCTTTAATTTGCTCATACATCAGGTCAAAATTGTTTGCTCTAGGGTCTAATGCCGTTATCCCAGTTTCTTTACGCTGTTTGCGATCTAGAGAATGATAGTCATCCAAGCAAATGACTGTCATTAAATCTTCACCAAACAAATCTATCAAACGACGCAAAAACGTAGATTTCCCGCACCCAGAGTCTCCGGCTACTCCAATCAGTACCACGCGTTCCGGCTTATTTGTCATAAATCTCCTCTAAAATACTAAAATTGTGTCAATATTTTTTCACACAGCAGATTCTGAAGCCAGGAGTTTACCACTTTGGTTTATCCTGCGTTCTTGCTACCTAGCACATCTATAAGACACCAAGCGGGTAGACAACAAAGGAGACAGGAGACAGGAAGCAGGAGGCAGGAGGTAGGAGTAACCAATGTTTAAAAGTATGGGAATTAAGCTGTAGACACCTTTTATATAGCGCCACTTTTCGCTCAATACAGTTCTTATTTTTAAACTGGGCTTTTGACCCAGAATAAAATTTTCATTCATACTTCTTTCCTCCTGCCTTCTGCCCTCTACCTCCTGTCTTCTCTTATAAGTTGCTACTCGTCGGACTAGCCTGAATTTTGGTGCCGGTAAGTATTTAATCCTAGTGATATATTTGATTTTAACAGAAGGGGGTATCCCATACAAGATTGCTGTCAAGAAGAATTAGCGTAGTTCATGAATCATTTTTTTGTTGATTTAGTTGTTAATTTAAAAATGGGGATCAGCACCGCCCATCAGCGTTGCACCATTATCAGTCTGCTACTTGTGACTCTATATAATCAGAACTATAAGGTATAATTTATTATTGCTGTGAATTTTATAATGCTCCTAAATTGTAATTCCTGCTCGACAATACCTAAGATATTCAAAGCAAAAATCTATCCAACGAATGAGCAAAAAACTTGCATTAGTCAAAATATTGGCTGTAAATTTGTGGATATGCTCATATAGAAGCGTTGACGTTATGACAAACTACTGATAGGGGTTGACAGATTTTTCACATCAAGTGAAACTAATTATAGTTGCTTCAACTACGGTTATCTCTGTTGTTATGTTTGTAGCTAGAGTTGTTCTAATGATGTAATTATCTTTAGACAGGTCATGAATATAGCTAACAATATTCCGAGAGAGAATTAGATTTGGAAAAGTAAAACCAATCGGAAGAACACCTTCCGGGATTGGCATTTTCCGGTTTAAACCTTTGGAGTAAGTAAGCACAACCGCGATTTTTAGAAGTCAACTCAGCACTAGCTTCCACTAATCGAAGCAGGCTTCCTACAATATCTGCCCTTTTAAGTTGCTCATTGGGTAGTAAGGTAAAAACTATCTCCCTGAAGCGGTTGGTAGTTAACGAAAAAAAGATTAAATTGACTCTTTATTAACATTCTCCACAAGACTTATCCTTTACCTTAGAAGGTGAACAGGTGTGTTTTTTGCTATGCCTGCATGTCTTTGGTGAGTGTACTTAGCAAGGCATTAATTTAATGATGCCGTTTTTCCTTCAGGGTCAGTTTTGTGAAACGAAAATCCGGTAAACTAAAGCTGGCAAGGTAGGGGAATAGTTTTTTTCTGAAAAACGGTTAAGTAAATTATCGGAGTGGTAGAACGAATGTACAATCAAGGTGCTGTTGAGGGTGCTGCCAACACAGAATTAGGTAGCCGCATCTTCCTCTATGAAGTGGTGGGTTTGCGTCAGAGCGAAGAAACTGATCAAACTAACTACCCAATTCGTAAAAGTGGCAGTGTGTTCATCAAAGTGCCTTACAACCGCATGAATCAAGAAATGCGACGTATCACTCGTCTAGGCGGCACAATTGTTAGCATCCAGCCTGTAACTGCTCTAGAATCAGTTAATGGTAAAGCCTCATTTGGGAATGCTAATAGTGAAGGGAATGGTAAAGCCACACCTGTGAATGCTCATAGTGCTGAAGAGAACAAGGACAAGAAAGGCAACACCATGACTCAAGCGAAAGCCAAAAAAGACCACGGTGACGTTCCTGTTAACACTTACCGCCCCAATGCTCCGTTTATTGGTAAGGTAATATCTAATGAACCGCTAGTCAAAGAAGGCGGTATTGGTATTGTTCAACACCTTAAATTTGACCTATCTGGCAGTAATTTGAAGTATATAGAAGGTCAAAGTATTGGGATTATTCCACCAGGAGTAGACAAGAACGGTAAGCCGGAAAAACTCAGGCTATATTCCATCGCCTCAACTCGTCATGGCGATGACGTAGATGATAAAACAGTATCACTGTGCGTCCGCCAATTGGAGTACAAGCACCCAGAAACTAGCGAAACAGTCTACGGTGTTTGCTCTACGCACCTGTGTTTCCTTAAGCCAGGGGAAGAGGTAAAAATTACAGGGCCTGTGGGTAAGGAAATGTTGTTACCCAATGACCCTGAAGCTAATGTAATTATGATGGCAACCGGAACAGGTATTGCTCCCATGCGGGCTTACTTGTGGCGGCAGTTTAAAGATGCAGAAAGAGCGGCTAACCCGGAATACCAATTTAAAGGATTTTCTTGGTTAATATTTGGTGTACCAACAACTCCAAACCTCTTATATAAGGAAGAACTGGAAGAAATTCAACAAAAATATCCTGATAACTTCCGCCTTACTGCTGCCATCAGCCGCGAACAGAAAAATCCCCAAGGCGGTAGAATGTATATTCAAGACCGCGTAGCAGAACATGCTGATGAATTGTGGCAGTTGATTAAAAATGAAAAAACCCACACCTACATCTGCGGTTTGCGCGGTATGGAAGAAGGTATCGATGCAGCCTTAACTGCTGCTGCTGCTAAGGAAGGCGTAACCTGGAGTGATTATCAGAAGCAACTCAAGAAAGGCGGTCGCTGGCACGTAGAAACTTACTAAATTTAGTCATTAGTCATTAGCAAAGGACAAATGACAAAGGACAAATGACAAAGGAAGCAGGATAATCAGTAGGTAGGGCAAACGCTCTACCTACAATTGTTATTGGTGAAATTGGGTGCAAAATGGGTGTGAAACTAGGAATACTGGGATTAGGCACCGTGGGAACGGGAACAGTGCAGTTGTTGCAAGATAGCGCTGGGCGTCACCCATTGTTGCAAGAGATAGAAATCTATCGGGTGGGAGTGCGATCGCTCGATAAACCCCGTGCAGTAGAATTATCTACGGAAGTCTTAACTACAGATTTAGAAGCTATTGTCAACGATCCGGCGGTAGATATAGTTGTTGAGGTGATGGGTGGGCTGGAGCCGGCGCGATCGCTAATCCTCAAAGCTTTAAGTAATGGTAAGCACGTAGTCACCGCCAATAAAGCAGCGATCGCTCGCTTTGGGGCGGAAATTTTCACAACTGCCAATCAAACTGGCGTATACGTCATGTTAGAAGCTGCTGTGGGTGGTGGGATTCCGGTGATTCAACCCCTAAAGCAGTCTTTAAGTGTTAACCGTATTCATACTGTAACTGGTATCGTAAACGGTACAACTAACTACATCCTGACACGGATGCAGACAGAAGGCAGCAACTTCAATGATGTTTTAGCTGATGCCCAGCGATTGGGTTATGCTGAGGCTGACCCAACAGCCGATGTTGATGGCTTAGACGCAGCAGATAAAATTGCCATCCTGGCATCATTAGGCTTTGGTGGACGCATCAACTTACAAGATGTTTATACTGAGGGCATTCGGCAAGTGAGCAAGACAGATATTGCCTACGCCGAAAAATTAGGATTTGTGATTAAATTGTTAGCGATCGCTAAACGTGATACTCCCTCATCTCCTCTCTCTGTGAGAGTTCATCCCACATTAGTGCCTCAAGCGCACCCTTTAGCTAGCATCAATGGCGTTTACAATGCCATTCTTGTGGAAGGAGAACCAATTGGGCAAGTAATGTTTTTTGGCCCCGGTGCTGGTGCTGGTGCAACCGCCAGTGCTGTGACATCAGATATTTTGAATTTAGTTGCTGTCCTCAAAACCAATACAGCAGTTGCAAATCCCTTATTAACTTGTGGACATCAGGAATATTGCCAAATTGCGCCAATGGCAGAATTGATAACTCGGTTTTACGCGCGTTTCCTCACCAATGACCAACCTGGAGTTATCGGTAAATTGGGGACTTGCTTTGGTAACTATGGCGTTAGCTTAGAGTCAATTGTCCAAACTGGCTTTCAAGGGGAACTCGCAGAGATTGTGGTTGTTACCCATGATGTACGGGAAGGCAATTTTAGGCAAGCTTTGGCAGAAATTCAGAATTTGTCAGCAATCGAAAGCATTCCCAGCTTACTACGTGTACTTTGAGATTAATGTTTTAGCGATCGATCGGCATTGAACCAGAAGTTTAAGTATTTGGTTTAAGGATACGATCACTCTAATGTTACCGGAGGCGATCGCGCCTATTTTAGATTTAGCTGGGGAAGATAAACAAGTAATAGACTAGGTACGTAGAGGCGCGAAATTTCGCGTCTTTATTATTTGGAGAGATAGTAGGATTAAAGTACGCCAGTTAAAAAGCCCCATTTGCTGATGTAGTAACACTAAGTATCACTAATAACTGAGTGAACAAACAAATGTTAATACTAAGGAGTAAGCGCTGTGACGGATTTGAGTAACTACAATGCAGAATTAGCTGATGAAGAAACTTTAGAAGAGGAATATCAAGAGGAAGAAGTTACTTTCCTGTATGATCCTGATAAAATTAATATTATAACTAGAGAACCTACAATAGAGTTATTGCTTAAAAGAATCAATGAAGAAGGACTTGATTTAGCACCTGATTTCCAACGTCATGCGAATATATGGAAAGAAGATGCTCAAAGTAGGCTAATAGAATCTATTATTATCCGTATCCCCATACCAGCACTTTATATAGATGCCACTAATGAAGATAAATGGGTAGTAGTCGATGGATTACAGCGCCTATTTGCACTAAGGCGCTTTATTCTCGACAAAGAACTCAAACTATCTGGATTAGAATATCTTACAAATCTAGAAGGTAAAACCTACGATGAAATCGATCGCAGATACCAACGTCGCCTAGAAGAAACTCAACTAACAGTGTATTTGATCGAAAAAGGGACACCTCTAGAAATTAAATATAATATTTTTAAACGCATTAATACAGGAGGACTTCCTTTATATCCTCAAGAATTACGCCATGCTCTTAATCCTGGTAAGGGAACGAAGTTTTTGACTAAACTTGCAGCATCTCCAGAATTTCAGCAAGTGGTTGAACTTGGTAATAATCGCAAAATGCGTATGGATGATCGGGAATTTATACTAGGGTTTATAGCTTTTACTTTAACTTCTTACCAAGAATATATAGACAAACGAGATACTTTTTTATCCAAAGCATTATCTAAAGCAAATAAACTTTCGGAGATAGAGTTAAATGAAATTGAAAATGATTTTAAAAGAACAATGATAGCTAGCAGGAATATCTTTGGTAAAGATGCGTTTCGTAAAATATCTAATTATCAGAAAAAACAGTTTCCTGTAAATAAAGCTCTATTTGAATCTTGGTCAGTACTTCTGAATAAATTGAGTAATGAGCGAATCCAAGTTTTGATAGATAGAAAAGAAAAATTAATCAATTTATTCAAGACATATATAGACAACGATAAATCTTTTTTAGAATCTATATCTCAGGCGACCGAGAAAGTACAGTATAGATTTAGTACTATAGAAAAAATCATTCAGGAAGTGCTTTCATGATTACTTCTCTCCGCCTGATCAACTTCAAACGTTTTGATAATCAGTTGCTTGAATTTAGACCTTTAACACTAATATCTGGACTTAACAGCACTGGGAAATCTTCTGTACTTCAATCATTACTACTACTACGCCAATCTTATCAACAGGATTTATTGCCAAAAACTGGCTTGGCACTAAATGGTGAATTAGTCAGTATTGGTACAGCACAAGATGCCCTTTATGAGGGTGCAAAAGATAACCATATAAGCTTTGAGATTATCTGGGAAAAGTATGAATGTATATGGGATTTTAATTACAACCTAGATAAGAAAGAAGAAGATGTTTTAAATGTAATTTCAGAACCAAATGAATCTGAAATCCGTCAATCGTATATTTTTAGCAAATATTTTCACTACCTTAAAGCGGAACGAATAGGCCCACGTTCATTTAATGAAATATCTGATTATCAAGTCCGAAGACTTAGACAAATTGGTACTCAAGGAGAATATACAGTCCATTTTCTTTATATTTATGGAGATGAACCAATTCCCATCTCTAATCTCAGCTATCCACAAGCAAAATCAATGAATCTGATAGATCAAGTGGAAGCATGGATGAGAGAGGTTAGTCCTGGTATACGTATCAAAATAGAAGCTAACTCAGCGATGGGTTTAGTGAATATGAAATATTTTTATGGAGATAGTAATCGTTACCGTGCAACCAACGTTGGTTTTGGAATTACCTACACTTTATCAATTATTGTAGCTATACTTTCATCTCCTCCTGGCACACTAATCCTAGTTGAAAATCCAGAGGCTCATCTTCATCCTAAAGGACAAGCGAAAATGGG
This sequence comes from Nostoc sp. FACHB-888, assembly GCF_014696655.1. NCBI lineage: Bacteria > Bacillati > Cyanobacteriota > Cyanophyceae > Nostocales > Nostocaceae > Nostoc > Nostoc sp. FACHB-888. The sequence continues at coordinate 28,855 of NZ_JACJQM010000049.1, forward strand.
AGAACTATTAGCACTTGCTGCCAGTTGTGATGTTCAGGTGGTAATAGAAACTCATAGCGATCATGTTTTAAACGGTATTCGTCTTGCTGTTCATGGCGGTATTATTCCCCCGCATTACGTCCAGTTGCATTACTTTCAGCAACAAGAAAAACAAGGACAAGCTTTGACAGAGGTAATATCACCAAAAATTGATCGTAATGGCAGAATTGATTATTGGCCTGATGGATTTTTTGATGAATGGGAAAAAGATTTAATAACTTTACTTAAGCCAAGGAATGCGTAGCAGATGGACTTGGAAATGGTATTGAATGAGTTATCTTTGCGATCTGCCGCTAATGATATTAAGATGGCTAAACAAAGAATGTCAGAATTAATTTTGACCGCACGTGAAGCGGCAGAGCTAGGTGTTAAGCCAATAATTCGCACTCATCATGAGTTTTACAATACTGTATTAGCAGATAATTACTCGTTATCTAACTGGTTAGTAGATAAAACTGTAAATAGAGACGATATACGATTTATTCTGACAGCAGCAAAGACACCTTATCTCGAAGATATTCAAGATTCAGATATTGAAAATAAAAATATACTCTCAGATTTTCTCTATGAAGGAGAAAAAAGTGAAGGCTTGGGAATTGCCTATCTACTTGAATCGTTAGCATTAAGCATAAACTCAGATAAAAAATGGGAATTTAATAGCATTTCGCTGGAATATACTTGGCTTGAAGATGATAATTTGAATTTAGATACAGTCACAGTTACTCATGCTAGTACCATAAAGAACGTAAAGGAAAATCTTTCTTGGATACAGGAACGGCTGAAAACAGGGGTTCGTGATGGTTGCAATTTATGGCAACGTAAAAAAGATTTATTTCCCTCTCTCAGCTTTTGTGAAAGTGTCGGTCAACAAATACAAAGTCTTGGCAATGGTAGCCCTATGTTACGACAAATTGTCAGAAAGTTGTTTGAACTAGAAAACTGTTGTAAAACTTGGAGAGATGGAGATTTTGATTTAGACCTTGTTGCCAGTAAAGTTACTCCAGAAAGCGACTCTAGGCTTCAAAGTTTAGAGGATAAACTAACCTTTAAGTGTCCTGATGATGTGTATCGTATATTCAGCTTGCACCTAAGAATGACTGGTGCAGGGGCTTGGCGGCTTCATTTTTCTACAGAATTAAGGCCTGATAAAATCATTATTGGGTACATCGGGCCAAAAATCCAATAATTTTAAAGCCTAATTATAAAAAGCGATCGCCTACGCTTGCTAAACTAAAAAACAACCCTTACATTCTGCAAAGGTAGCCTTATGACCTCTGCAACTGATCCATCCACCGCCCTTACCCCGTTTCCAGACCATACGCAGCTACCAGAGTCTGACGGTACATTTGTGAAAAATTTTCAGGAACATCCCCAAAGCATTCTCCTAACAGACTCGATTAAACCGATATTACAAAAACGTCATCCTGATGGGCAATACTGTATTGGTCAAGATAGCGGTATCTACTGGCGGATGACTGACCCCCCAGAAAAAGGCGCAGAAGCACCAGATTGGTTTTATGTAGGGAATGTACCGCCTACTCTGGATGGGCAAACGCGCAGGTCTTATGTATTATGGCGAGAATTTATTGCCCCTTTAATTGCCTTAGAATTTGTTTCTGGTGATGGTAGTGAGGAGCGAGACAAAACTCCGTGGAAGGGGAAATTTTGGATTTATGAGCAGGTGATTCGTCCTCCCTTCTACGGCATTTATGAAGTGAATAAAGCTAGCGTAGAAGTTTATGAATTAATTGGTGGACAATATCAATTATTAACAGCAAATGAACGCGGACATTATCCCATACATCCTTTAGGGGTTGAGTTAGGAATTTGGCAGGGACAATATTATAATATGGAATTACCTTGGCTACGGTGGTGGGATTTACAAGGTAATTTATTGTTCACTGGTGAGGAAAGAGCCGATCGCTTAACTGCCCAATTGCGCTCTTTAGGTATCGAACCAGAAGTCTAGATTTTTGGATGAAGGTTATGAAATCAATCGCTTAAACAACTTAGTCAGAGGTTTGCTGCTTAAAGTTTTCTGCTGGCCCTACATTTGCAATTTCATAGCCAGTGGGATAGCTGGGGATAGGAGAGTCAATATAAAAATTAGGCTGATTCCGAGGTGGGAATAACCGAATTAATTTGGCTCGGATTTTTAGTAGACTTACCATAGCCGATCGCAGCAATGGCGAAGGATAGGGAAAACCAAAGGCATCAAACATGGTGTCATCCAGTAAAGCGTAGATACCTGGTTTGATGGAAGAACGCATCCACGAAGGAAACCAACTCAAAAATAAATCGCGTGTAGCTTCCCCAACTCGACAATTTGTATCTGAATAGCAAAATTTTTGGCGTTCGTAGTCAAGGTTATAGCGCTCCAATTCTTCGTAGGTTTCAGGGATATTCTGAATCTGCATTAGCTTACCTACTTCTCGCCAGAAGTAAAAAGACGCTAATTTTTCTTGTTCGCACATCAGCCGCCAACCAAACCGCGCATTCCAACGGATAGGCTCGAAAATGAAAGTTGAAAGTACATACAGGAAATCGTTGTTGTCAATCTTGAAGCGTCCGTGGAGTGCATTCATCCGTTGCAGGGCTTGTTTGCCGCGATCGCTATCATAACCCCACTTAATCATCTCTCCAACAATTATTGCCGTATCATCGTAGCGTTTTTGCGGACAATGGGTAAATTCTCCTGTCTGATTCAGCAATTTAGAAATACTAGGAACGCAATAAGTTCGCATCAAAGCTACTTCGAGCGATCGCGTCATATCCCAAGGAAACTCGTAGCCATTCATCAAGTAATAAATGCGGCAATGATCTTGCACTGGGTCAAGTTGATGAATTAAATGAAGATTTTTATAGCGATTGAGAAGCATCTGAAGTTTCTCTGTATTCAATTCAGTTATTTATTGACATCCAACAACCGCGAAGTTTCTAATCGGCTCATCCATTTTTCTAAATAAATTCGATTACCTTTCTCCTCATTTGGATCTTTAGTATCCAAAGGATAAGGCATTAGTCCCAAAATCGTTGCTGTCGTTACGCAAAACATCGATTTTTGGAAACTCATACAAATTTGTACCCGCAAATCATCTTCACCTCGGAGACTGCGACGATAAATTTCGTGCAAATACTCTGGAAGATAATGACGCATATCCTGCATCAACAAGGTGGGAGGAATACCCGCGCCGCCGATGGGTAAAGGATCAGCATACAATGCGCCATATTCAAATCGCGTTTGATCTGGGGGAATTTGATATCCTTGGGCGTTGTATGAAACTGTACCGTGAAAAGGAGTTCCCCGGAAGAATACTGCTTCTACATAAGGTATTGCTGTATCTGCTAAAAATGTCAAACCAACGCTTTTGGGAATAATTTCATAGACCTCACCTCGAATTTTGACGGCGTAGGTAATTGGGTTTGATGCATTTGCCACTAACCCGGCTTTAATGTGTTCTACAACTTGGGAAATCGATTTAATTTCGCCTCGATCGTAGCGGTCTGATAAGTTGAGGAACATATCAGCCATTACTCGCCAGAATTGACCTAAACCAGTGTAATAAGCAGATACGCGCAAGTTTTCTGTTAAAAAATCTGGAAACAGTTGGTTAATAGCCGAAATTAAGGGATTATTTTTAAATTTTGCGTTGATAACAGCTTGCGCTCTTTCTTGAAATTCTTCTGTATCTAAATACGTATCTAGTCCGCCGCCACCGTGCCACATCATGGCTTTCATACAATACTCAGCATATTCAAAATTAATTCGGTTATGCCACCAGTGACGGAGTAATTTCTGAAAAGAAACCTCTCCATTAAAGTATTTAAAAAATGGGAAAAATATTAAAAACTGATGCTCTGCAATATAATTAAGATTTTTTGAGTAGGCATCTAAAACTACGCCATAGCTTTTAAGAATACCAACAACTTCCAGCACATTTTCTGGATTATCGGGGAGTAACGCTTCTCCCTTTTGCAGACGTTCAATATACTCAGCTAAGGGATTGTGAACCGCTTTCTTTTTAATAGTTACCATTAACATCTCTCCAAAAAGTATAGGGATTGAGGCATTGGGCATTGGGCATTGGCTAGAGGACTTGGGGACAAGGAGAATTGGGGACAAGGGGAAAGACTTGTTTCAAGTTCTCACCTCTTGTCCCCTTGTCCCCTTGTCTCCCCTGCTTATTGCCCATTCCCTAATCCCCAGCCCCCACTTTATCCAAAGACACAGCTACTACTACGTTTTGGCTATTCACCATTGCTGTAATTGTTGGTTCAGTCCAACGTGCTAACCAACCAGGTTGAACGCCGAAAATCACAATTAGCACAGCTAAAATTGCAGCTGGGGCGCGATCGCTCCAATACACCCGTGGTAAGTTAGTAACTTGTGCAGACAAGCGTCCAAAAAAGGCACGGTTGAGAAGTATTAGGAAGTAAACCGCAGTTAAGCCTGTGCCAATCATTGATAGGAGCGTTTGCACTGGAAAAACGGGGAAACTGCCCCGAAAAACGATGAATTCCGAAATAAACCCGACCATTCCCGGTATACCAGCGCTGGCCATCGCTCCCACAACAATCAAGCTACCAATTACAGGCATACCGCGTTCTGGGTTCAGCAGTCCTTGGAGAACTTCTAAATCCCGGCTTCCGGCTTTTTTATACACAACCCCTACTAGCAAAAACAGCATGGCGGAAATCAAGCCGTGGCTAATCATCTGCATAACAGCACCTAACACACTTAATGGTGTAGAAGCCGCAGCAGCTAAAAGCACGTAGCCCATGTGTCCAATGGAACTGTAAGCCACCATTTTTTTCATATCGGTTTGAGCGATCGCGCAGGATGCACCATACAGTACACTGACTACTGCCCAAGTTGCTAACCAAGGAGCCACATAAGCCCAAGCTTCTGGTAACAAGTTCATGCCAAACCGCAGTAAGCCATAAGTTCCCAACTTCAACAACACTCCAGCCAATAGCACAGAAATTGGTGTGGAAGCTTCAACGTGAGCATCTGGTAACCAAGTATGGAAGGGAACCAAAGGAATTTTAATCCCGAAACCTACCAAAATTCCCCCTAGCAGTAAAAGCTGTGTCGCTAGAGGTAGAGTCGTAGGGTTCAAGGTTGCTAGTGCAAAGCTAGAGGAACCACTCAGCCAAACCATGCCGAGAAAACTTGCCAAAATCAAGATTCCCGAAACGGCAGTATAAATGAGAAATTTTGTTGCAGCATAACCCCGCTTTTCCCCGCCCCAAATGGCTATCAACAGATATAGCGGGATTAGTTCCAATTCGTAAAACAAGAAAAATAGCAGTAAATCCTGTGCCAGAAAAGCTCCAGTCACTCCAGCACTTAATAATAGTATCAAAGAGTAATAAAATTTAGGACGCTGAAGGGATTCATCGCTGCTGTAAATGGCAATGCAAGTTAACAATCCATTTAAAACCAGCAGTGGCAAAGATAAACCATCTATTCCCAAATTATAGTTTAAGCCTAAAACATCTATCCAAGGGACAGACTCGGCAAACTGTTGAGTGATTTCTCCTGGATGGAACTGAATTGCTAGTATAATTGTCCACAAAAAAGCGATACTGGCAAAGACCAAAGCCACCCCACGGGCGAATTTACCACTGATGCCAGAGGGCGAGAAACCAATTAAAGCTGCGCCGATTAACAGCACTAGAATTAAAACACTAAGCATAGACGGAATTCAGGTTAGAGGAGCAGGGGGAGCAGGGGAAGCAGGGGGAGCAGGGAAAGAGTAAAAACTTTTAACTCTTAACTCCTAATTCCTAACTCCTAACTTAGTTAAAAAGGTAATTTATCTAGTAAACCCAATGACCAGCTGATGAAAAAACCCAGGACGCTAACAACAGCTAGGATGGTCAACATATAGCCCTGAGATTGCCCAGAAATACTGTATTTTAAAGTTTGTCCACCAAAAATTGTCGCAAACCCAACTAAGTTGACTAAACCATCGACTAAATAGCGATCGCTCCAAGCAGAAATTTTAGATAGCAGTGCTACTGCACCCACTACCGTTACGCGATAAACTCGGTCAATATAAAAATCATAACCTAACAAGTCTTGCACAAATCTCCACGCCAAGATTCTGGATCTTGACCAAGCTTTGTGTAGATGAACTGTAGACCCTACACCTACCCCCACGACGGTAGAAGTAAACAACGCTAACGCCACATACCAATTAATACTTTCCCAATCTGGTAGCAAGTACCATTGCTGTAGCATCAAAGGCACAAGCAGAGTCAAGACTGTAAGAATCACCATTGGTAAGGCCATTTGCCAACCAACTTCTGGGGTGCGACGGGTCTTTTGTTGCGGTTTCCCCCAGAAGACTAATCTGAATACTCTGGTCAAGTTTAATGCTGTTAAGCCATTAACCAATAATAAAACCCCAATTACCCAAGGGCTAATATTTACAAAACCGTCAGCCCATGCTAACATTGCCCAAAAGCTTCCTAATGGTAGCAGTGTTACCATCCCGGCTGAACCGACAATAAAGGCAGTAGTTGTGGCTGGCATTCTTGACCACAGTCCACCCATTTCTGTTAGGTCTTGGCTTTGGGTGGTCAAAATTACTGAACCGGAACTCATAAATAATAATGCTTTAGCGATCGCATGAGTTAACAGCAACATCAAGGCTACACCCCCTTGCTGCAACCCCACCGCTAAAAACACTAAGCCCATGTATGCACTGGTGGAATGAGATAGCGATCGCTTAATGTCAATTTGAGCTATGGATACTAATGTGGCTCCAATCGCTGTCACCGTTCCCATTACTACTAATACATTCAAGGCAACTGGCGACAAGGCTAACAATGGTTGAAGTTTATAAAGCAAATAAGCACCACCAGCTACTACTAGTGAGTTTCTCATTACCGAGGCGGGGTTGGGCCCTTCCATTGCCTCATCCAGCCAAAGATGCAGTGGAAATTGAGCGCATTTACCAGCAGGCCCAGCAATTAACGCCAACCCTAGCAATGTTGATGCCATTGGGCTTAAATTAGCTGTTTGCGCCCACTCATATAAATCTGAAAAGTTTAAACTGCCGGCTAAGGTGGAAAGTGTTACCACACCCATCAGCAGTAACAAGTCTCCCACCCGTTTGGTTAAAAACGCATCCCGCGCTGCTGTCACTACTAGCGGTTGAGCATACCAGAATCCGACCAGCAAGTAAGTTGAAAGCGTCAGCACTTCCAAAAGGGCATAGCTGAAAAACAAAGAATCACTGATTGCTAAAGCACTCAGGGCTGCTTCAAAAAATCCCAGCAGCGAAAAAAAACGCGCTAACGACCAGTCTTTTTCCATGTAACCCAGAGCGTAAACTTGTGCAAGTAAGCTTAACCCTGTAATTAAAACTGTTGCTCCAATGCTAACTGCTGAGAGTTCTAAGGCAAAAGATAAGTCTAAATCAGCAGCTTTAAACCACGGCACCAGTAACTTTTCTGGTTCTCTATCCCAGATAATGTTAAATACAAACAGGCTATGGGCAAAAGCCAAAACACTCGTCAACAAGTTTATGTATGCCGCAGGTCTTGGCCCTGTTCGCTGAATTATTCCTATTCCCCACGGCAACGTCAAAATTGCACCTAATAAGCTATATAAAGGCACAAACCAACTTGTTGAAAATAGAAATTGATTCATTTAAATTCACCTTGACAACTCAGCCTTGATTTTAAAAAAGCTTTCAAACAATTATTTATGTTAAAGAATTAATCTAGTAAAATATCAATATTTTTATACTATTGTTTCAACAAACTTACCAAAAGTATTTTTACTTTACTTTACCTATTAAATTTTTATAAAATATAACTTTACATATGTAAAAGCATTTACTTGCCTTAACCTAACCTCCGTTTTTACATTTGTATTTCTACTTTGAGCAAACTACTTTATACGATATATTGGAAAAATTTATATATTTTTCACCTAGTCCTTGTATATATAGCAAAAATTGCCAGAACCTAGACACAGCATAACATATAGCAGCTTGTCGTCCCTCCCAAGATAAAATTACCCTTGGTTATGAATGTCCTTTTGTAAATGTGATAAAGAAATTATAAAGCATAAGTGGCTCCTCTAGGAATCAGTGAACTTTGATTGCTCAGGAGGACAGATTAATTTTTGTTAAGTTTTTTAAAACTTTCTTATCATAAACTATTATAGTAATTTATATTGCCAGGAAGGCCAACCTTTCCTATGCTTAATTTGGAAGTGTTTTCTTAGCTATTAAGATCAAGCTCTCCCCGTCAAAAATTTTAAGCGACAGTACAGATTGGATTAATATTGTAGGAGTTCTGCGATGCCAATTGCAGTTGGAATGATTGAAACAAAGGGCTTTCCAGCAGTAGTGGAAGCTGCTGATGCGATGGTGAAAGCCGCCCGTGTGACTTTAGTAGGGTATGAAAAAATTGGTAGCGCTCGCGTCACCGTGATAGTTAGGGGAGATGTATCGGAAGTACAAGCTTCTGTAGCAGCTGGGGTTGAAGCAGCGAAAAGAGTTTTTGGTGGTGAAGTGTTATCCACTCACATCATTGCTCGTCCTCACGAAAACCTGGAATACGTCTTGCCGATACGTTACACAGAAGCTGTGGAACAATTCCGTACTTAAAAGCTGTTTAAACAAAGTAATTAACGCTCAAAACCTTTTTGAGCATCACTTTTGTCGAAGGCTAAAAACAATAAAAAAGGGATTAAAACTAATGTCAATTGCAGTAGGAATGGTTGAAACGCTAGGCTTTCCAGCAGTCGTGGAAGCTGCTGATGCAATGGTGAAAGCTGCCCGTGTTACTCTAGTAGGCTATGAAAAAATCGGCAGTGGTCGAGTTACCGTAATTGTTCGGGGTGATGTGTCGGAAGTGCAAGCTTCCGTGGGCGCTGGTGTTGAATCAGTGAAGCGAGTCAACGGCGGACAAGTGTTATCTACTCACATCATTGCTCGTCCTCACGAAAACTTGGAATACGTCCTACCAATTCGTTATACCGAAGATGTAGAACAGTTCCGGGAAAATGTGAATGCAATTCGTCCTTTCGGTAGAAGACCGTAATTTGTAATGCAAGTCGCCAAAGTTCGCGGCACAGTAGTTAGCACCCAAAAAGATCCAAGTCTTCGAGGTGTAAAACTACTGTTGTTACAATTAGTAGATGAAGACGGAAACATCCTGCCACAATATGAGGTAGCAGCAGATAGTGTGGGAGCAGGAGTGGATGAGTGGGTACTTGTCAGTCGTGGCAGTGCCGCTCGTCAAGTTATTGGCAATGAACAGCGACCATTAGATGCAGTGGTAGTAGCGATTATAGATACTATTCACGTTGAAGATCGCCTAATTTACAGCAAAAAAGATCAATATCGGTAGCCATTAGTCATTAGTCATTAGTCATTAGCTTTCCACAAAAGGCAAATGACAAAGGACAAATGACAAATGACAAATGACAATAGAGGAGGAATCTCGAAATGGCAGTCCGCAGCACGGCGGCACCTCCAACCCCGTGGTCGAGGAATTTAGCTGAAGCGCAAATCCATGAAACAGCCTTTGTGCATCCGTTCTCTAATCTGATTGGAGATGTACATATAGGTGCAAATGTAATCGTTGCTCCGGGGACTACGATTAGAGCGGATGAAGGCACACCTTTTTATATTGGAGAAAATACTAATATTCAAGATGGTGTTGTGATTCATGGCTTGGAGCAAGGTCGAGTAATTGGCGATGATCAAAATAAATACTCGGTGTGGGTAGGCAAAAACAGTTGCATTACCCACATGGCTCTAATTCACGGCCCAGCTTATGTAGGGGATAATTCCTTCATTGGCTTTCGCTCTACGGTGTTTAATGCCAGGGTGGGTGCAGGTTGCATCGTGATGATGCACACTTTGATTCAAGACGTAGAAATTCCGGCAGGTAAGTATGTACCTTCGGGAGCGATCATTACCAATCAGCAGCAAGCTGATCGCTTGCCTGATGTGCAAGATCAGGATAAGGACTTTGCTCATCATGTGGTTGGGATTAATCAGGCGCTGCGAGCTGGTTATCTTTGTGCTGCGGATAGCAAATGTATTGCACCAATTCGGGATGAGAATACTAAATCTTATAAGGGTAATGGTGTTACTGTTTTAGAGCTAGAAAGGAGTAGTGAAGTGTCGAGCAATAGCTTGGGTGCAGAAACAATAGAGCAAGTGCGCTATCTATTGGAACAAGGGTACAAGATTGGTACAGAACACGTAGATCAGAGACGGTTCCGCACGGGTTCTTGGACTAGTTGCCAACCAATTGAACCGAGATCCATCGGTGAAGCGATCGCAGCATTAGAAAGCTGTGTCAGTGAGCATAGCGGCGAGTATGTCCGCCTGTTTGGTATTGACAAAGATAGACGACGTGTGTTAGAAAACATCATCCAACGCCCGGATGGTGATTTTAAACCAGCTACCAATTTTAAGGCTCCGGCTAGTAATCATAGCAATGGCAGCTACAGCAGTAATGGTAATGGTACAGGTAGCGGCTCTAGCAGTGGCAAAGTCAATGACGAAACTGTAGAGCAAATCCGCCAACTTTTGGCAGGTGGTTACAAAATTGGCATGGAACACGTAGACGAGCGTCGTTTCCGTACTGGTTCCTGGACTAGCTGCAAGCCAATTGAAGCAACTTCCATAAATCAAGTAATTTCAGGCTTGGAAGAATGTATAGAAAGCCATCAAGGCGAGTATGTGCGTTTAATAGGCATTGATACCAAAGCCAAACGACGGGTATTAGAAACGATTATCCAACGTCCAAATGGTCAAGTAGCCTCCTCTGGCAGTCAGAAATCATTTACTAGCAGTGGAACCTCTGTTAATGCTACGGCAACAGCTACCAGCAATCGTTTGAGTACAGAAGTTGTAGACCAACTCCGACAATTATTGGCTAGCGGCTCTAAAATTAGCCTTGAACACGTAGATCAACGGCGGTTCCGGACTGGTTCCTGGACTAGTACCGGTCAGATTCAAGCCTCCTCAGAAAGAGAAGCGATCGCAGCTATAGAAGGACACCTTGGCGAATACCAAGGGGAATATGTGCGCCTAATTGGTATTGACCCCAAAGCCAAACGACGGGTATTAGAAACGATTATTCAAAGACCATAGTAGGCACTGGGGAATGGGGCATGGGGCATTGAGCATCGGGCATTGGTGCATTAATCAATAATTCTTTTTCCTTTGCCTCCCCTGCCTCCCCTGCTCCCCCTGCTCCCTTATCCCCATTCCCACTCCGGCTTCCGAGGTTAAAATTTTCATGTCTGTGCTGTCACTGCGCCTCAGCAATAACTTTGATTCTTACATTAGTGGTGAGGTGACTATTCATCCAAGCGCAGTACTTGCACCTGGGGTGATACTCCAAGCAGCTGGAAATAGCAAGATCATCATTGGGCCAGGGGTCTGCATTGGTATGGGAGCGATTCTCCAAGTCCATGAAGGAACCTTGGAGGTAGAAGCAGGCGCAAACTTGGGAGCAGGTTTTTTGATGGTTGGCAAGGGCAAAATTGGAGCAAATGCTTGCATTGGTTCGGCAACAACAGTTTTTAATTATTCAGTTGAACCTGGACAAGTAATTGCACCTGGTTCAATTTTAGGAGACACCAGTCGTCAGATTGCTCAAACAAAGGAACCAGAATCATCCACCAATAACCCTACGGCTACAAGTGCGCCACCGCAGAAGGAAGAGGAAAATGGCTTAGGGGGAGCTAAGGAAAAAGAAGTTTCCTCAACTAAATTCTCAGCTTCGGCTTTTGTGGATTTCAAACAAAATAAGTCGATTTCTTACTTTAAATCTCCCGCGACTCCAGAAAGCCAGCCTCCTCCCGTAGAGGAACCCACCAATGATACTGACTCCACCTTGCAACAATCTGCCCAAGAGTCTACAGAACATGACTCAGACCCCAATCAGCTAGCTACAGAATCCTCTAACGGTTTCGGGACTCAGATTTATGGGCAAGGGAGCATAAACAGACTGCTGACTACATTGTTTCCCCATAGACAATCCCTGAACGACCCAAACTCTGACGATTAGTCCAAGTAAGTGTTAATTGTAAGTTGTCAGCTTTGTGATTATCTGGGAAAGTTCATAATGGAAACATCTAATCAACGGTCTTTGAACGCCATCGAGGGAGTGAGTAATCGAGACACCTTCCAAGATACTGCTTTGGGTTTAGTTTCTACCCGCAGCTTTCCAGCAATAGTTGGGACGGCGGATATGATGCTAAAGTCAGCAGGAGTTCATCTAGTTGGGTATGAAAAAATAGGTGGTGGATATTGTACTGCAATAGTGCGGGGTGGAATTGCTGACGTGCGTCTTGCTGTAGAATCTGGTGTCCAAACGGCTGAACAGTTTGGTCAGTTGGTTTCTAGCTTAGTGATTCCCCGACCTTATCCCAACCTAGATATAGTACTTCCCATCACAACCCGTTTTACTAAATTGATGGAGGACGGCAATTACAGCCGTCTGAGTAATCAAGCAATTGGTTTGGTAGAAACGCGGGGATTCCCGGCGATGGTGGGCGCGTGTGATGCCATGCTTAAAGCTGCTGATGTTCATTTGGCTGCGTATGAAAAAATTGGTGGGGGTTTATGTACAGCCATTATTCGTGGTTCCGTAGCAAATGTAGCAGTAGCAGTAGAAGCGGGAATGTTTGAGGCAGAACGCATTGGGGAATTAAATGCAGTGATGGTAATTCCTCGTCCACTAGATGAAATGGAGCAAACCTTGCCATTAGCAAGCTGCTGGATAGAAGAACGCGAACCCTTAAACTTACCAGTGAATATTAAAGAACAAGTTGCCGAAATTGAGGTATTAAGATTACCCGATTTAACCAAGCTCCCAACAAAAATTGCAGAAGAATTATGGAATGATGAATGATGATAGATGAATTTGGGAAAATCATCATTCAGCATTCATCAGGAAGTAGAAGGAATCTTACGCTTTTCTTGTTGTTCTGATAATAGCTTCTTAAATGCATAAATAAAATACCTTTGTCTTAATAGAAATAATAGAGTTTTATCTATAGTGAAACTCATAAATTTCTATGAGTATTGCTATAGCATTTGCAAGTGTTCAGTAATACTAGTTTTATATCGATAAATAGCTATTTACAGGAGAACCAGATTTGAAGCAAGCGACGCTGCACCAGTTAAAGGTATTCGAGGCTGCGGCACGGCACAGTAGCTTTACTCGCGCTGCTGAGGAATTGTTTCTCACGCAACCTACCGTTTCTATGCAGATCAAGCAACTCACTAAATCGGTAGGGTTGCCATTATTTGAGCAAGTGGGAAAGCGGTTATATCTCACCGAGGCAGGACGGGAATTATTTGCCACTTGTCGGCAGATTTTTGAAAGTATAGCCCAGTATGAAATGAAGGTGGCAGATTTAAAAGGGCTAAAACAGGGACAATTACGCTTGGCAGTGATTACAACAGCAAAATATTTTATCCCACGTTTGTTAGGGCCGTTTTGCCAACTTTATCCAGGAATTGATATCTCGCTGCAAGTAACGAATCACGAACAAATTTTGGAACGGATGAGCAATAATCTGGATGAATTATATATTATGAGTCAAATTCCAGACAATATGGATGTGACTTACGAACCATTTTTAGAAAATCCTTTAATAGTTTTTGCACCGATTAATCATCCGTTATCTAAAGAAAAAAATATTCCGATCCAACGCCTATCTAACGAACCTTTTATTATGCGAGAACCTGGTTCGGGAACTCGTCGCGCTGTCCAAAGTCTATTTGAAGAACAAGGAGTGACAGTAAAAGTCAAGCTAGAATTGGGAAGTAACGAAGCTATTAAACAAGCGATCGCAGGTGGTTTAGGAATTTCGGTTTTATCCCGCCATACCTTACTATTAGACGCTTCAGAGTTTAGCATTTTAGATGTCCAACACTTTCCCATTCAGCGAAATTGGTACATGGTTTACCCAGCAGGCAAGCAGCTATCTATCGTTGCTCGTGCATATTATGAGTATCTACTAGCTGCTGCAAAAGATTTTGTCAAGCAAAACGCTGATCCTGCTTCCACTAAGCTTGAAGCAACTCACGGGTAAAATAGTTCGTAATTACGAAGTTACCTAAAGGGGTTGACTGTTAGACCAGGAAGCATTGACAATTAACCAGCAGAATCAATTAAAAATGGGGGAAAACTGGCAGTGGTTAACCCGGAAATACCGTCTTGGCGCAAAACAGTACAAAGCGAGATTGTAGCTGTTACAGTGTACGCTGACAGAGCATTAGTTACACGGCGGGGTGTAGTTGATTTAACAGGAATTGAACAGGAGTTAGTAATTACCTCACTGCCAGAGACTCTAGAAACTGAGTCTGTCAGGGTTAGTGGTACAGGGACGGTAGGGGTGCGCTTGCTGGGAGTAAGTAGCGATCGCATCTACACCACTGAACCTGTAGCGGAGCGAGTCGCGCATTTGACAAGGCAAATTGAGCAGTTAGAAGCAGAAAAACGCCACCTGCAAGCTCAAGTAGATGCTTTAGCATTGCAGTCTAGTTTTATCGCCGGGTTACGTGAAAAGACAGAGGAACCCTTTGCACAGAGTTTGTCTCGGAAAAATCTCAGCCTTAGCGAAACTTTAGATTTTTTGAACTTTCTCGGAAGCCAGTATAGTGAGTATGCGATCGCATCTGGAGAGTGCAAAACTCAACAGCAGGAATTAGACAAACAACTGCAAGCACTCCACACGTCATTGCAAATAATCCAAACACCTCATCCTAAAGAGAGTTTTAGCTTAGTTGTAGGAGTTGAAGTTGCAGGTGAAGGCGAGTTTGAGCTAGAGGTATCATATTTGGTGAATCGCGCCAGTTGGACTCCGCTATATGACTTGCGCTTTAGCACCACCAGCGATATTGTACATTTGAGTTACCTTGCAGAAATCACTCAAAGCAGCGGCGAAGATTGGATTGGTGCAAATCTTACCCTTTCTACCGCTAAACCAGGATTAGGTACACTCCCACCCAAACTTGAACCCTGGTATATTGATGCACCACGTCCACAAATGTTACGACAACGACAATTGCCTGCCCAGCGACCACTGTTACCTCCCATACCAGAACAAGCTGCTCCTACTGCCAAAGCAGATTGGCAAGAAGAAGACGAAGTTGCACAGGATACTTTCATTCCAGTAGAAACCGTTACAGCAGAAGTATCCAAAGAAGGGAATGTAGTTACCTTTAAATTGACTGGTGGCGGTAACATTCCCAGTGACGGCGCACCTCATAAAACTACAATTTTCAACGATAATTATCCTTGTAGCTTCGATTATGTGGCAATGCCACGCTTGGTAAGTTTTGCTTATCTACAAGCTAATGTAAAAAATAGTTCCAACGGCGCGACTTTGTTGCCAGGCAAAGCGAATATTTTTCGGGACAATGTTTTTATTGGGACAACTCAGTTAGAAAATATTGCACCAGGGCAAGAGTTCAAACTGAACTTAGGCATTGATGAAGGTTTGAAAATCGAGCGCGACTTAGTTGAACGTCTGGTAGACAAAAGATTGATTAGCAACCAGCGCCGGACTACTTATAGTTATCGATTATTGATTACTAACTTAATAGATAAAGAAGTGAATCTGGAAGTAACTGAACAATTGCCAGTTAGCCGCAATGAACAAATTAAGGTGCGCCTCAGCCGTAGCAATCCACAAATCCAACTTGGTGAAATGGGGATTTTAGAATGGCAGTTAACTCTTCCACCCCAGGAAACAAGAGAGATATATTACCAGTTCAATGTTGAACATCCGCCTGAATTAATGGTAGTTGGATTAGATATTTAGAATCGAGGTGAGCGTTAAGCAGAAAATTATAGCAGTTTTTAATTGGATACAATAGGCCCTGGTTTGGGAAGAGAGGAGTCAGAATATTCTGACTCCTCTTTTTTTTGCCAGTGTATTTTATTAATCTGAGAATCGCTATATTGTTTACCTAAACATTGTTTCCGATAACAGTAGCTTGCTAGTTAATAATTAAATAGAGTTCAGTTAAGCATTTATTTCTTCTCTCGGTGTCCTCTGTAGTTCTTTAAAAAAATTTTTGATTTTATTCATTGAATATCTCTTTTTTCTGAACTGCTGTAATATTTAACTTTTTTTTCAAGCTATTGTAATCAAAAAAATTAAGTTAACAATCTAATTAATTGCTACTTGCTAGCAACACAGTAATTTCATATCTAAAATCTTTTCATAACGAGTTATTAATTATTTCTTAAAATTCAATTTTTACTATTAGGGTTCTAAAGTTTTGCTGACAGTATACTAAGAGGCTGTTTGAAAAGTCAAAGAAATGGTAAAAAAGCTCTCTCAGTATACGCTGTGAATATATAGTAGACAGCACTGAGAGAGCAACATGAGTAAAGCATACCCCAGCAATCTGACCCGTGCTCAATATGAATTTCTGAGTGACATGATTCCAGAACCA
>NZ_JACJQM010000005.1:0-176855 GCF_014696655.1 Nostoc sp. FACHB-888
TTCTGACAATACTATTGATTATCTACGCTATTTATTAGACCAGTCCCCGAACCAACGATTACTTCTTTTTTGGGATGGTGCTTCTTACCATCGTTCTCATGCCGTTCAAGGCTTTTTAGGCGAGGTAAATGAAGGTTTGCCACCAGAGCAATGGAAAATTCACTGCGTCCGTTTTGCTCCTAATTGCCCATCACAAAATCCAATTGAGGATATTTGGTTACAAGCTAAAACATGGGTGCGGCGTTTCTGTGCTTTGATTCCTTCCTTCTCTCGTGTGAAGTGGATGTTTGAGTGGTTTATCCGACACACTACCTTTGATTTTACCACTCTTCAAATGTACGGAGCTTTTTCAGAAATCAAATATTAGTCCTATAGTTCCCGTTCACGTTGGTGTTCGCGTTAGCGTCTCTGAAAGAGAAGCCTCTCGTAGAGAAGCGTAGAAAGAAATTTAATGTTACTGGTAGTGATCCAGGTAAGCTCACTAAGTTACAACAAGTTATCGAATTTGAATATCAAGCATCTTCACTGAATGAGAAACCTTGCACGGGGCAAATTGGGTCAGGTCAGTTGCCTTTAGTCCCGACGGTCAAACCCTGATTTGTGGTAGCCAAGATGAGACAATTAAGCTTTGGGATGTATTGACAGGTGAGTGTCGAAAAACACTGCGTAGGCGTAGTCCGTCGTAGACATCGCTACGACCCTATGAAGGAATGAATATCACCGGGGTAACAGGGTTAACCGTAGCGCAGTTAGTGACGCTGAAAGCTTTAGGTGCAGTGGAAAATGCAGAGTAAAAATAAAAGGTAAAAGGATAAACTTTACCTTTGTTTCACCCTTTTACCTTTTTTATATACCTGATGCTTATTTCATGTTAGCCCTTGCGTCCTTCACTGCGGCAAAGAAAAATAATCCTGTGAGTGGAATGCTCAATGCCAGGATAATCGCAGTGGCTGTGAAACCAAAATCTGGTCGTCCGTAGCTGAGTTCAAAAATCGAACCGACAGCTGCGATCGCACTTACACAAGAACCACCCAGAAATAAACCGCTTTTTGGAGTTAAATACACTACTAATCCCCTATGCTATTGGTTTCACCGCTTGATACGAGAAGCCATTCTTAGATAGCTCCTGGGCTAAAGTCAAGGAGTTTTCTACACGGTCTACAAATACCACGCCGTTAAGGTGATCCATCTCGTGCTGAATGCAGCGTCCTAGCAAGTCATTAGCCTTTAATGTCCGGGGACGACCATACTCGTCTTTATAGGCGATTTCCACGACTTCGGGGCGCTTTACGTTTAGATATACGTTGGGAATGCTCAAGCATCCTTCTTCGGCAACAGAGATGTCGCGGCTTACCTGTTTGATAGTGGGGTTAATCAACACCAAGGGCTGATTAGCTGCATTTTCTGGTTCCAGATCGATGACAATTAGTTGTTTGTGAATTCCTACTTGGGGTGCAGCCAAACCAATGCCATCTTTGCTGTACATGGTTTGCAGCATTTCGCGCACCATCTGGCGAAGTTCGTCATCTACTTTGGGAACTCGCTTTGCAGCTTGACGCAGCACGCGATCGCCTAAATAATGAAGCTCCAAAGGTGGATTTTTTAACTTTTTTTTCTCTACAGCAATTTCAGAGGGCATGAGTCTTGATGGCTATTGGTGAAAATTCTTACTACTCTAATTCTATCAAGCTGGGAATTGGGAATTAGGAATTGGGAATTATTAATTACGAATTACGAATTACGAATTATGTTTAAGTCTTTCACCAAACTTGACTACCTGCTCAAAGAAACTTTCCTCGGTTTATTGCGGGGAGGTTGGATGAATTGGGCAGCTGTAAGTACTGTTACGGTGTTACTGTTTTTATTTGGCTTGAGTTTGCAAACCTCTTGGCAAGTTGAAAAACTCCTCTATCAGTTCGGTAGCCAGCTAGAAGTTTCAGTTTATCTCGAACCAGATAGGCAAGCCGAAACCATTGAGCCACTGATCGCAAAAATGCCAGAGGTAGCGACGATGCAAACCATTACCAAAGAGCAGGCTTGGACTAAGTTAGTTAAGGAAATGAAAATTTCTGATATTGAAGGTGCTACCGAGCAGCTAGGTGAGAATCCTTTGGTTGATGAGATTAAGGTGAAAGCGCGTAATTCTCAAGTTGTACCAACTTTGGCAACGCAACTGGCCAAGTTAAGAGGAGTTGAAACGGTGCAGTATGTGGATGAAGCAGTCAAACGCATTGCTCAATTACACCAAGGTCTGAACTGGATTACTTTAACAATTACGATTATTCTGACTTTAACAGCGATCGCAGTGACTACTACGACAATTCGGCTGATTGTCATGGCGCGACGGCAAGAAATTGAAATTATGCAACTAGTGGGAGCAACCTCCGTTTGGATTTACCTGCCGTTTATTTTACAAGGAATTGCTTTTGGTTTAGTTGGTGGTGCGATCGCTTGGAGTTTTATTTCTGTAATTCAACAGTTTATCGGTAAGTTGCTAGCTAATCAACCTGAGTTTATTCAAGCTATCACCAACGGAGTGCAACTCACTCCAAGAGAAATATTACTATTGCCCCTGATTCTCTTAAGCTTTGGTGCAGCTGTAGGATTAATAGGAAGCTTATTCGCTGTCCGACGTTTTGCCAAGGGTTAATCGTTAATCATTGGGCATTGCAAAGGACAAATGACAAATGACAAAACCTTATGAAATCGCAATGGGAATGTTTTCTGCAAAATCTCGGTGTCTGGGAAGGTTCATTTACCAATTTTTCTCCTGAAGGTACACTTCTGAACGATACTCCTAGCCATCTTTCCCTAGAAGGTTTGAACAATAACCAAACAGTGCGCTTAACTTTGTGTCGTTCGGGACGAGATGATTTAGTCAAAGAATATAGTTCTGTGGGAGGGGGTCTACTGTTTTTTGAAAATGGTTCATTTTCTGAAGGTTTAATTCAACTAGGGCCATTTTCAGAATTCGGTGCAGAACTCGCTTTTGTTCATGGAAATCACCGCTTACGCCTGGTGCAACTGTTTGATAAGACTGGTAATCTAAGTAGACTAGTTTTGATTCGAGAACATCTAGCCAGAACCGCAGCAGCAAAACGTCCACCCTTGCAAGTAAATGACTTGTTGGGAGAATGGCTTGGCGAAGCAGTGACAATATATCGAGATTTGCGATCGCCTGATATTTACTCTACAACTTTGAAAATACAACTTGATGATACTGGGCGATTAATTCAAAGTACCTCTTTTGGGGAACGTACAATTACCTCAACTGCTACTATCAAAGGTTCCATCATTCTTTTTGACCAAGATCCCGAAAAGCAAGTACAAGTATTATTGTTACCTGATGGCGCTTCTGCAACTTCTCCCCTCAAGGTGCAATTACGTCAACCATTATTTTTGGAAGCGGGTTGGTTAATCCAGCCAAATATGCGTCAGAGGATGATTCGCAGCTATAACGATAAAGGCGAATGGGTTAGTCTGACATTAGTTACTGAAGAAAAAGTGTAAGGGATTTGAGAGTGCGATCGCTGTATCCTTCTTAGAAAGATTATATTGCTTACTCAACCTTCATTTACCATATCTAAAATCTGATTGTATAAGGCTGGAGAGACTCTAAACTCTGATGTAGTAATCAAGGTATCCATCAACGGTTTGACAGCAACGATAAGATTTTGGTGTTTCGCCTCATCAAAATACCCAGCAATCCAGTAATCCTCAACCCCAGGCGATTGGCTTCTGCTCGGCCTCGACGCTCATCAATCAATAGCAAATCAGCACTCAATTCTAAGGCGAGGGCGATCGCCTCACACTCTCCAGGATCTAATCTCACCTTATCTCGAAGGCGTTCAACAATCTCACGGCTTGCAACTTGTAGAACTTCCAGCCAAGAAGCAGTTTTAACTTCAGAGGTTCCCGGAACGGGAGGATCAATATCGGTAAGCTCACAATATACTGCTTCGGGAATGGTGACTTGAGTGTAGAGTTGAGGCAGAAGTTGCAAGTGTTGAATTGCTGCCAAATTTGTGATTGCCGACGTATCGCTGATAACAATCAAAGCCTTCCAAGCTCTCGCAGATTTTTCAAATCCAATTCAAAGTCTTCAACATCGTAGGAGTAGAGAGGGATGTTTCGCTGCTTGAGGAGTTGGCGAAAGGTATTAGGTTGCATATCCGCTAGCTGACTGGCATAGCCTATCGTTAAGCGTCCTGTCTGGAATAGGAACAGTGCAATTTCTTGACAAAACTCGCTTGGGGTAAGCTGAGATGCTTGTAGAATTTCGTCTGAGATTACAACACTCATAGCAAGGCTAGTTTACCGATTATATCTTTAGGGTAGCCCAAGAAACCTCAACACAACAGATTGACTACATTCCGGTGCAATGTATTTGTTAGACTGCGATCGCTTTTATTAGCCTGCACCGTTAATCCCCTCTGATTTCAACTAACGCTTCACCAGCTTGCAAAAGCTCTAATGCTTCTGGCAATGTTAAATTCAGAATCTCTTTCAATCGGGCATTTGAAGTATTACCACACGTCAACCAGATAACTTGTGGTGGACTTCCAAAACGATCAACTAAGTCAGCAAAGTCACTGTCTTTGGTGATGAATATGACTCCTCTAGCCCTCGCTACCTCGAAAATCTCTGGATCTTCGGCATCTCTCAGGCCAACATCACGCAAAGCTAATGCCGTTATGCCAAATGTGATGGTGATCCAACTTGCAATTGTCGGTGACAGATGTGCATCTACCCAGATTGTCATGCAACCAAAACGGGATGATTGAGCTTACGTGAAGCGTACACAAGTGCTGCTTTAAGATCATCCGCTTCTAAATCGGGCATTTCTTCTAAGATTTGTTCGGCACTCAGTCCAGCCGCAAACAAGTCGAGTACATCTGATACCCGAATTCTCATGCCCCGGATACAGGGACGACCACCACATTGTTTGGGATTAACTGTAATTCTTCCAAGTAAGTCTGACATACGGTTTCACTCGGAAATAGTCTTTAACTCACTATATGTGATGCTTCTTTGCATTATGAGCATAAAATTTGTTGGTTTTAGCTAGTAAATCTAACCTACAATATCTGTTATAAAATGGTGATCGCCCTCTCCAGAAAAGAATTAAGATATTGATTACG
Organism: Nostoc sp. FACHB-888; assembly: GCF_014696655.1. NCBI lineage: Bacteria > Bacillati > Cyanobacteriota > Cyanophyceae > Nostocales > Nostocaceae > Nostoc > Nostoc sp. FACHB-888. The sequence goes on from NZ_JACJQM010000005.1 coordinate 5,142, forward strand.
CGGCTGTATGCTCATCTAGCTCGTCGTCTTCTGTAGTGTGCTTTGACAGGTGATCCATTTCGATAATGTGCTTTTACGGGTATATAGTCATCCTTGTTATAGATTTTATCATACTCTTCGGGAGTTATTTTTTCCCTAGTTTCCTTAATAGGCTGTTGTAGTGTTCTATTGGTAGGGCTAGAGGATTCAGAACGACTAATTTGAGAAAGATTTTTTATCTGCTCCTTCAATTTAGCTATCTCATTTTGTTGCTGTTGATAGTTTTGATATAATACTTGGTATTGGTGTTGTAACTCTGATTTCTGAGAACTTAGCTGAGACTTTTCAATTTGCAAGTTTTCAACTTCGGATTTTTTACTTTGGCCATAGTCATTAATATCTTGAATTCTTTTCTCTAAATCTGATTTCTGTTGATTTAGTTGGGACAATTTGTTTTCTAAATAATTAATTTCTCTTTGTTTTATTTGCTCAATATCTGCTGAATTTTGAATATCTTTTTGTAACTTAGATATTAATTTTTCTAAGCTATCTATTTGAGATTGTTTTTTTAGATAACTCTATTATATGCCTTCTCCAAAGCGCCATCTGTAACCTTATCAATTGTATAAATCACAATATTTACTGTTTGTAAAGCCAGTACAGATAAATCCATGTCGGTAGTGATCCTGATATAATCTTTGATATTTATAACACATATATATTACTATGCTTCAAGTGTTACCCTATACCCTACAGACAGCATAAAAGTAACTTGACTTATCTTTATACACCTACACTAAGTTACAAGTACGTTGCAACGCTTGCTTAAGTAAAGTTTGATATTCTTCATCCTCAACCTGATAAGCCCCAAACCTCTCCAAATGCGGATTCATCATTTGGGCATCAAAAAACACAAATTTCCTCTGACGCAATCTTTCCACCAACTTTACCATCGCCACCTTAGAACCTTCGGGAATGCGGTAAAACATCGACTCGCCAATGAAAGCACCGCCAATAACAATCCCTAAAATTCCTCCAGCTAGCTCATCACCCTGCCAAGTTTCAAAACTAAAAGCATAACCACTCTGGTAAAGTAGCCAGTAAATCTTTTGCAATTCCGGTGAAATCCAAGTTGTCTCTCTGTCAGCACACCCAGCCACCACAGCTTGAAAGTCCCGATTAATCGCCACACTAAAACGCTCTTGATTCAGGACACGCTGCAAAGACTTAGGGTAACGAAACCGTTCATCCAAAGGAATAAAAGTCCGATCGCAACTTCCGTACCAACTCAGGCGATCGCACTCATCAGCCATGAGAAAATAGCCTTGTGCATAACCCTCAACAATAGCCGCGATATCATATTCCATAAATAAATATAAAAAAAAACACCAGAGAAACGCCATTTGATCCTATCAATCATCCTCCGCGTTCCTCTGCGTTTCCCTCCGCGTCCCTCTGCGTTTAAAATAAAAAAGATGACTCAACCAATTCCACCCATTACCTTACCACCGCCTGAAAACCCTCTACTCGAAGGTGAATGGTTACGAGAACGCTTACAACGATGGCTAGATACAGAATTTATCCCCGAAGCAGTCAACCAAAATATTGCCCAACGAGCAGCACAGATTTTTGTGCGTCAACGGATGGAAGGAGAAAATGACCTTGGTTCTCTGGTAATTGCCATTGTCACAGAGATGCAGTCGTATGATTTTTCCAATAGCTTCTATGGAGAGTTTGCGATCGCTAACGCCGTCAGCGATCTACTCTTAGAGAGTCTGGGAATTGATAAATGTTGTGGTCAATAATTTTTGTTATTTGTCATTAGTCCTTTGTTATTTACCAATGACTAATGACTCTTAACTACCAACTAGACTTAACAACTCCAGGCAAAAGACCTTCATGTGCCCATTCGCGCAGCACGTTCCGAGACAACCCAAAATCGCGGTAAACACCTCTAGAACGACCAGTCAACCAACAACGGTTGCGGTGGCGGGTGGGCGCACTATTCCGGGGTAGCTGTTGAATCTTGCGGTGGATTTCCAACTTATCTAGGGGAGATGCTGCACTTTTGAACTCTTCCAAAAGAGCTTCCCGCTTGTCAGCATACTTTTCTATCAACCTAGTGCGCTTTTTCTCGCGCTCAATCATGCTCTTTTTTGCCATTATTCTCGAACTTATTTAAAGACACCGTTCTCTATTCTACAGTTTCTCCATCAATTCTGGGGTTACTTGTGTCGCTTACCCTACAACCACTGGCTTATTAGCAGCAGGACATAAATCGGCAAGCTCACAAGCAATACAGACGGGAGAGCGTGCTTTACAAATAGCACGACCATGATAAATCAGCCGAATTGACCAATTTTCCCAATCAGGCTGCGGCAGTAAAACCATTAAATCTTGCTCAATCCGAACAGGGTCTTTATGCTCAGTTAAACCTAAGCGTTCGCATAGACGCTTGACATGAGTATCTACCGTTACGCCAACATTAATGCCGTAACCATGACCCAGAACTACATTTGCTGTCTTTCGCGCCACACCTGGAAGCTTTAACAACTGTTCCATTTGGTTGGGAACAACAGAGTCAAACTCGTTAACAATCATCCGACAGGCGGCTTGAATGTTCTTGGCTTTATTGCGATAAAACCCTATTGAACGCACCAAGTTTTCTAATTCTACCAAGTCAGCGATCGCTAAACTAGCAGCATCAGGAAACCGCTCAAATAAAGCTGGTGTAACTTTATTCACCCGCTCATCAGTACACTGAGCAGATAGAATAGTTGCCACCAACAATTGTACTGGCGTTGAGTAGTTCAAAGAGCAAGTAGCATCCGGATAAAGACGCTTCAGGCGAGCTAAAATTTCTATCGCCCGTTGCTTTTTAGATAACGATTTGCGGGTAATGCTCACTGGAACAATTTTTGTACCCACTCCAATTGGCTAGTTAATTGAGTAGTTTCTTTAACTATCAGAAAAATTCCTAACCCTAAGAGTAACACTAAACCAGTTTGCATTACACCTTCTTGAATGCGAGCCGGAACAGGCTTACCGCCGCGCAGACCTTCAATCAGCAGGAAAGCCAGTTGTCCGCCATCCAAGGCTGGTAAAGGCAAAATATTGATAATAGCCAAGTTAATGCTGATAATTGCGCCAAAAGACAACAGATTTACAGTATTGTCCTCAGCTAATTTTGCACCAATTTTGACAATATTAACTGGCCCAGAAACTTGTCCAGCAGTTTGTTGAAAGTTGGTAATCAACTGTCCAAAACCGCTCAGTGTCCCAACAAATAATTGTTGAAACCTGTTAGCAGCAAGACCGAAAATTTCAAAAGGGCTATTAGGACGGCGATAAATTGCTGTAGCATTGGGACTAAGCGCCACACCAACTACACCTTTGCCATCGGCTCCCTCTTTTGGCGTTAATTTTATGGATTGTTGTTGGTTTTCACGCTGAATTTTCAGTTCGATTTGCTGATTTGGATGAGTTTGAATTTCTTTTGTCAACAAAGGAGTTGACTTGTCAGAAGCCGGGAGTTCTTGACCGTTAACAGCCAGAATAATATCTCCTTCCCGAATTCCTGCTTGGTAGGCAACAGATTCTTGATTAACAGGCTGGACAACGACACCAGCTTTATAGTTGAATTCCTTGGGAATGCCAACGATACCTAATTGCAGAACCAGCACCAAATAGGCAAATATTAAATTTGCTATCACTCCAGCACTGATAACGATCGCTCGGTCTAAAATTGGACGATTACGCAGCAGATTTGGGTCATTGGGTGGAACATCGCTATCGGGGTCATCATCGGGAAAGCCCACAAAGCCGCCCAAGGGAAAGGCGCGGACAGCATATTCGGTTTGTGAACCTTGATACTTCAAAAGAACTGGGCCAAAACCCAAAGAAAAGCGGTTAACGAGAATGCCTTGAGAACGGGCTGCAACAAAATGTCCCAACTCGTGTACCAAGATTAAAACAGCCAAAACTGCGATCGCTGCTAAAACTGACATAGAGTAAATTAGTGAAAATATTAAGCTGTAGTTATCTCCATTCTAATTGGGCATTGGGCATTGGGCATTGGGCATTGGGCATGGGGCATTAATAAAAGACTAATGACCAATCATAATACTTCACGCCCCAAGTAAGGTTGCAACACTTCTGGTATCCTCACCGTCCCATCAGCCTGCTGATAATTCTCCAAAATTGCTGCCATTGTCCGTCCCACAGCTAAACCCGAACCATTCAGGGTATGTACAAACTGAGTGCCTTTCTTCCCTGTTTCTTTGAAGCGAATATCAGCTCGTCGCGCCTGGAAATCTATAGTATTGGAACAGCTAGAAATTTCGCGGTATTTGCCAGAAGAGGGCAACCAAACCTCTAAATCATAAGTTTTGGTAGAAGCAAATCCCAAATCCCCACTACTTAAATTTACTACTCGGTAAGGCAACTTCAACGCCTGTAAGATTGCTTCTGCATTCCCTACCAATTTCTCCAGTTCATCAAAAGATGTACTGGGTTCGACAAATTTCACCATTTCCACTTTATTGAATTGATGGAGGCGAATTAATCCCCGCATATCACGTCCATAGCTACCAGCTTCGCGGCGAAAACAGGGAGTAAAAGCACAGTGGTAGATAGGCAAGTTTTCAGCAGCGAGAATTTCGCCCCGATAAAGATTTGTAACTGGGACTTCAGCCGTAGGAATCAGCCACAAGTCATCATCAGCGCATTTAAAGCTTTCTTCAGCAAACTTGGGTAACTGACCGGTCGCCGTCAAAGACTCGGTATTCACTAACAACGGTGGACTGACTTCCACATAACCCGCTTGAGTATGGAGAGACAGCATAAATTGAATTAATGCCCTCTCTAATGCTGCACCAGCGCCTATCAATGTCACAAAGCGACTTTGGGCAACTTTAACAGCCCGTTCAATATTGAGAATACCTAGCTTTTCGCCGATTTCCCAGTGAGGGAGAATATTCGGATTTTGGGGAATGTATTCATCACCCCAACGGCGCACCTCTACGTTATCTTCCTCATTTTTACCAAGGGGTGTAGAGTCGCTTGGTAAATTGGGAAGTGCCAACACAAGTTGGGCAATTTCAGCTTTGAGGTCTTTTTCTTGGGGTTCCAGTTCGCTCAATGTAGCCTTGACAGAGTTACCTTCATCCCGCAAAGCTTGAATTTCTGGGTCTTGAGGATTAATTCCAGATTTAATCTTTTGCCCAACAATTTTACCAATTTCGTTGCTCCGAGCTTGAAGTTGACTGCGTGTCCCCTCTAGTTCTCGTTGCTGCCGATCTAACTGTAAAATCGGTTCAATGTCGTATTTACCATTACGACTATTCAGTCGTTCTTGAACTAATTGCGGATTTTCCCGTATTTGCTTAATATCCAGCACAGATTTTTCTCAGTTTTTAGCCTAAAATCTTCCTGTCAATACAGTTAACACATAAGCATTTAGCATATAGTAATTTTGGTTGGCTGTGACTGGAAAAACAAAGTTTATTAGAAAAATTCAGTCTTAATCTCTTAATCAAGATTTTACCCTAGCATCACTGCCAGGGCTAAGAAACCATATAATAATCTATTTAGCTAATCATAAACTCTTATTTTGAGTCACTGTCGTTTCAGAAAACTGACCAAGACTCTGACCATTACCATTACCATTATTATCAGTGGCTGCAAACGTCCTTTGAGTGATATTCGGTGGTTCCTTATCGTCTCTGGTTTGTCCAGGTGAAGGCAACCAGTAGGCAAGCACACCTGATAAACCACCCCAGTAGAGCGCAATATTTTTATCATCTGCTGGTGAGCCAAGCTTGAAAATGCACAGTCCCAATACGATGCTACTAAAGAAAACCTGTACGCCAAATCTCCATACGTCTTGATTAAATTTCTGTGCTGATTGATTTCTCATAGTGTCATACTTCCCAAAAAGGTACATATTATCCCAGTGCTAGTTTTGGCATCACCAATACAACTTGGCGGAATTCGTAATTATGCTCGTACCCTTACAGGTATCGTGCTTGACGCAGCGTGCCGCTTTTTTGACTCGCTAACGTAATTCGTAACTCCTATACCGCAAGCGTTCCATTGATTTGAATTACGCAGTGCTGTACTAGCAGTATGTTTTTCAAGGATTATGTAGTAGTCTTCACACCCAGTTTTGCCCGTTTCGGAAAAATATGATCAACTTCAGCACTTAATATTAGGGCCGGTTAATCCGATTCAGTAGCCATAATGATGCAATAAGCCCTGCAAAATGTGCTGAAACGGTGTTGGTGTTTGCCTGCACCACAAGCATATCTAGACCGCTAATAATCCGGGTAGGGTCAAAAAATTGGGTAGTTATGGCTTGGGGAGATATGGATCTTGCTACCAGTGTACCAACGATCGCTTGCGCCCCCAAAAGAGTTACCAGTGTTCCCCCTAAATTCAGCCACAGCCCTAAGCGTAATACTTGCACAGTCTCGCTTTTGCGAGGGCGGTTACTGGGATTGGAGGATTCCAATTGCTTGCCAATTCTAGTGTAACGGTAAGCTAAATAAATGCCCCCACCTAAAACAACCAGTCCACAAATTGCTAAAAATACACCAAAGCCAGTCCCAGGATTATTACTAGAACTGCCACTTCTTTGATTAAAGATGGCAAACAGCAACACAATTATGCTAGAAACAACGCCTAGCACTAGCTGAATCCAGAAGCTAATCCAACCTGTAAGGCGAAAAGTTTGGGCAATTGCCCGGAGAGTTGAGGAAGATGATGGAGCATCGGGAGTCTGTGACATACTGATCACTAATGTGCTGGGCGCTTGATTAAAGGACACGGGGACAAGGAGAACTTTGTTGAGAGGTATCACACTCCGCGTCTCTGGCTCTCCTAGAGCACCAATTCAGTAATCCTGGAAGAACCTCAGCTAGGGGGTTACGTTTTTGATTCCTGAATAGATGCTCTAGTCTTTGCGTCTTCTTTGATCAATTTACTATCACATATACCAAATAGGACAAGAGATTATCTTGTCCAGCAAATCAGCAATGGTTACTACTTAAATAAATATGTCCACAGGCATAGTGACTTTAACTCAGACATATTCCTTAGCTTAAGCTTTTGGAATCTGCATTGAGAAAATCACTCTAAAACAAAGTGTTTATTAAGTTCTACAGACAAAATAGCATTTTACCTGTAAAATTTCTTCGATGGCATTTTATTGCTTAAGCAGTTCTAACTAGCTCGGCATCACTTAACACCAAGACAGTGACTTTGCCACTGTCTGTTCGCTCCTCACCACACCGTATCGAGCTTAAGTAGGAGTACATTATTCTGTGCCCCTAAAACTCGCAAACTCGTCCCACAACTTCACAGGCGTGGGTAATTATTTCGTATTTACGCTTTGGAAATCTATTGTAAGTAGTTTTATATACATTGCTTACTTAGCGGTAGCACTGTATACTGACTACAAGGATTGTAGACCGACCCTAAGGCATTTTTTTAGCCATTCACTAACCATGAAACTTGAGGATATATATCAATTCTTTGAGAATCCTCCGCCAACTTACCTTTGTCAGGAAGTAGCAGTTTGTTACATACTGTCTGTTTTGTTACAAGGTGAATCCTACGGAACCGAGTTGATTGAGCAATTAGAAACTGAATATCCAACCTATAGGCTTTCGGATACCGTACTTTATAGTGCAATCAAATTTCTGGAAGACCAAAGGGCAATCACTGGATATTGGAAGAAACTGGAAGGACGAGGACGCCCTAGGCGGATGTACCAAGTTTCTCCAGAATGGCAAGTTCAAGCGCAAGAGTTAGCTTTTCAATGGCTTGACTACATCAACAGGAAGACAAAGTAACGAATGATTGATAATGAATAAGTCTCCTCCAGTCAAACAGTAACAATTTAGTTATGGATACTGCTATTCTGCCATCTACGTTCCTGCTAACCTTGTTGTTATCGGTTGGGCTGTTTTTCTTTATTCGTGCCTCGACTAAAGACCGCATAGAAACAGCGCAACTGGTATCTGAGCAAGACGAAGCTGCTTTAATGTCTCAATTACAAGAGTATTTTCGCTCACGGTCTTACCGAGTGGCAGAGGTAGACCGAGAACAAAACAAAGTGACTTTTGAAGGTAATGTTCGCCCCAGTTGGTTCTTAGCTATATTTTTAACTCTGCTGGCAGCGACTGGTATTGTTTGTCTATCACTAGTCGTGTATCTGCTTTTTCCTAACCTAAGTACCTTTGTTCTGGCTATGGTACTGCTGTCGCCTTTAAGTGGCCTATTTTATTGGAAAAAATCTGGGAGACTTGAGAAGGTGTCGCTCAAAGTAGAAACAACTCAGAGCAAACAAACCCCCTCAAGTAAAATCACTGTAGTTGCCCATCGAGATGAACTGGGCGAGTTACAGAGAACTCTACAGCTCAAGGCTGGGGAATAATTTTTGGTTTTTATGACGATCTATTAACTATGATATGCAGACTTCTGACCTGACCTACTCTTTAGGCAATGGAAAGTAGGAAGGAGGAAATCAAGACTTCTGCTTTGTCAGTTTTCCCCACGACAAAAGTTGTGGGGAAAAATTTAAATTCATTAACTTAAATTTGTTGACAGAGCTTGGTTAACAATTCACGGCATAAGAGCACAACTTCACTAGCGCTTTTGGACGCGCTTGGCTTTATACCCACTCCCTTCTGCTTCGTCAAAATAGCATCAATCCATGCAATATAGCGTGGTTTGAGATAAATTAACTTTCCAACTACCTGGACTAGCCTTAAAAAGCAAATCAACTCCAAACTAAAAAAAGATTAAATTCTGCATAAACTTAGCAATTTTGCCAGTTAATGATAGTCAGGAGCCATATTCAATGCGTAAGATGACCGTTTATGGTTCACCGACTAGCTAAAGCAAGAGGTTCTTGACCTGGCGAGGGTTCTAATACCCTTAAGCTAGGAAACAAGAAATGGTTCTCCTCTACGTATTGAGCACCAAACAGTCCTTTTTCTGCCCAGAAATAACGATCTGTAGTGTGTTCGTTTCGCTTTACGAGTAGCAACGCAGGTGGCAAAATACCTTCAGCTTGAATAAATCTTCTCGCTGCTGTCACAGGTTTTTCTTCGCCACTTTCGATGCTATATTGAGGCACATGTTCCAAAATTCGCCGTCCTTCCTGACGACGACGACTTTTCCTTTTGCGTCTCCTTGCCAATCTATTGTCCTCCTCTTTCAAGCTATAGATTGTAGTGATAGCTACAAAATCCGTCGCCATTATATAAGTTCTAGTTCAAAATATCAATAGGTTTTAGCCTTTTAATGTAAAAAAATTAATACCTTTGAAGATAGATAAAAAAATCCCCCAAGAATATAATCCCTTGGTACAAACCTTTCATGTAGAAGATTTTAGTTAAGCTTTATTAAATGAGTGAGGTAAACACTAAGTATCTTCTCTTAATCATGCCTCAAAATCTGTAATCTTGAGCAAAAGCTAAAAATGTTAATGTCTGCCAGTTCCGATTTTCTTACTCTGTGTCGAGAGCAAATAGCGTTGCTAACCCAAGGGCTGGGAGCAACTTTAAGTATTGTGTACCTGACACAAGAATTGGTAGAGACTCCTTCAGGTGAGGCCAAACTGATTCCTGTAGTGATTTATCCGGAAATAGCATTATTACCCCCAGGGGAGGAAACTGCTGAGGCGACAGCATATAAGCAACTTCAAGTTGGAAATGTGTTTATATTACCTAATCAACAAAGAAGGTTATTGACAGCAGGATTAGAATCTCCAACCTCGTCGCAGGAGTTTGAGGCGTCTCAACCCCATCTAAAAGAGGAATACCTTTTTAGTGGCAACCAAATTGTTTTACCTCTGGTTTATGAGGGTATGATGATGGGGTTACTGGTAACGGGTAGGCAAGACCGGGCATGGAATGAACAGGAGGAAAGTCAGATTCAACAGATAGCCCAAACATTAGCGATCGCTTGTATTTTAGATCAGCGACGAGCATGGTTTGAGCATGAGTTACATGAGCAACAAATTCTCCAAGAAAAACAGCGAGATTTGCTGGATAACCTGTTACATCAGTTTCGTAACCCATTAACAGCATTACGGACTTTTGGCAAACTGCTATTGAAACGGCTCAGGCCAGGAGATGCCAACCGAGATGTGGCAACTAGTATTGTGCGAGAAAGCGATCGCCTCCAAGAATTGTTGCAACAATTTGATCAAGTAATTGATTTGACAGAGGCAGATTTAGCACCACTACATCTGCCCGGACATGAAGTATTTGTGGAAGCAACTATCCAAAAAGACGCTAATCCACCGCTATTATTGCCGGGAACGGGAGATAAAGCAGTTGACTGCTCCTTAGCAGATATATTAGAACCATTATTAATATCAGCTAAAGCGATCGCCCAAGAGCGAAAGTTAAAACTAATAACTGAAATTCAACAGAATTTACCTTTAGTACGTGCCAACATCAAAGCATTACAAGAGGTTTTAACTAACATCATCGATAATGCATTAAAATATACCCCCACTGGGGGCAAAATTTTAATTCAAGCGGGGCAAAAAAAGTCTAATTTTCAGGGAATTGTCATCAGCGACAACGGGCCTGGCATTCCACCCGAAGATTTAGAGCATCTTGGAGAACGACATTATCGGGGTGTACAAGCGCAAACAGAAATCCCCGGCACTGGTTTGGGGTTAGCGATCGCAAAACAATTAATAGAGCAAATGCAGGGCGAAATCGAGGTTTTCAGCCCTGCAATCAACTCCAAACTAACTTCACCCGATACGCCGGGAACTACGTTTATTATTTGGTTACCGGAAGTTGGAAGTTAGTTTATTCAGAACAGGTTATCCCGTTTTCCTTTAATCTTTAACGCTGCTCAAAATTCTAACCTTAGATTATTATTTTTAACGATAAAATAGCTAAGTATTTATTCACATTATAGTTAGCATATCATCCAAGCGTATTGTCATATTACCTGACTGGACTTCAACCAGCGAAGAAGTTAACTTATCAAACTCTAGAGATACACCTATCTGGCTATTATTTATTAATTGAGACAGTGTTGGTATTTCTTTAAGCAACTCATCACTAAGATATGATCTAAGAAGGACAGTCTGCATTTCATTGCTATTGATAAAATCAGTAATATTACGCTTGAGTTTTTCAAGATCCTCAAGAAGTAAAGTAATTCGCTCCTTATCTTCTTTACGACTATTATAATAGGAATTCTCACTTTCCTTAATAGTCAGTTTTAGATACATATAAGCAACTCTTTCAAGAATTTCTTTAACTTTAGACATTTTTACATTTTTTGGCTGCTTGCTGAAAGCAAGGTTATCAAAAAAATTCTTTTTTTGGTCATTATTATATGGTTCTATTACATTTATCTTCTTATTCTTAAGAGAATTATTCATATTCAAAATACTATTAATTATATCATTTATTCCTGGTTTACTGTAAGTATTGTTTTCAATACCTACGAAAAATATATTATATATATAAATTCCGATCATGTTTAAATAATAAACACTAGGTTCAATATTTTGATAGTACACAACTTCCCTTACTATTTCAGGATTAGTAATATTGTTTATAATTGTCGATACTTCATCATTATTATCTTCCTCAAACGAGACGTGTTTATAAGTTAAATTAGAGCCTTCTGAAGATTCAACTTGCAACAATACATTTGTAGTATTATTTTGAGGCTTTATTATAATCCAATCTCCCTTTTCAATATTATTTTTATAAGAAGACGAATCTAAAAATTGATATTCATATTGTTTATTTTCTAATTCTTTAATTTTAATTTTTCGACGCAGAAACGCTAAATAATTTGGGACAAAAGGATTTCCCATATCACGAGTAATTTTTGTATATACAGAGTCACTTCTTAAATCCTTCCTATAATACTCTTCCGTCTTGTATGCCTGAAACCTTATAGTTAGATTTTCTGGCTCACCATTTGTCTCTCTAATAACCAAGTTTGTAGGATGTAACTCACTAAATGAGAATGAATTCTGCGAAGATGAAGATTGCACAGAGCGATTAACTAATTCAGATATTTTATCCAAGTACCAAAATCCTCTTACAAAACGAGCAGGTAATTTATCCTTATCCAAGTTCTGTAGTTCTTTGAGTGTTTCTAAAAAACTTGGAGTAGGTGAATTATTTTCCTTTTCCCAATTGCGGCGATAAAGGCTATTATTTGTTCTTCTAAATTCAAAATTTTTACTCTGCTCTAATCTCTAAGCTTTTATTATTAGAGTTTTTTGGAGTAATTATAGCTATAGGCTTATTTTTATTACCTATTGTACCGAAATTGAAATTAACAGAGATATTGATATTCTCTGCAATTTTTAAATCCTGAATTTCAATACCTGTAAACTTAACTCCAGGGACAAATCCTTTAAGTAATTCAATAAAATTTAATAAATCTTGATTCATAAGAATTATCTTCTTTCTTTACCACCTGATTAATTTGAGCGGTTGAACGAAAGTACTAAAATTGTATTTTTAATAAACCTTATAAAATTAGTCTCGTCTTACCTCTGGAGAGCGATTATGACTTTCATAAATTAAAAATAGCGTGAAAAAATACTTGCCTAAGTTAAATTTAGTTTAAGCAATTCTATAAAAATTTTGAGTTTGATAAAAAAACTAGCGTAAGTGCTGCATATGTACAATATACAGCAGTTACGCTAGTCTTACAATTCGACTTTAGACGTACTAATGACTACTTAAGCGAAACCAACAAATTTTGATTGATTGTCATTTGTAGATCGGTATCTGGGTCAATTGCTACTAAGTCAACACTATTTCTACCGAAGAACAAACCAATCAACGCACCGATACCAGCACCACCCAACACTTCTTCTGTGGCAATGGCGCGATCGCCTGTGACAGCAGATACCGCAGCGGCTGCACCTGCGCCCAATACAGTATTTTTAACAATTGACCCAGTACTAGTACCCTTGTTGACTCTTTCAGTTTTAGTAATCACTTCAGAGCTAGCGTTCAGTTGATACTCTTGGCCTGTAGTCAAAACCAGTTTTTCGGCAACGAATTGAGAACCACCTGTAGCAGGTTTTAGTTGACCAATAACCTGGCTACCAGCAGGAATCACTACAGATCCTTCTTGTGTAATTACGTTTTGGGATACTGTCAATGTCAAAGGCGCTGTTTCATCCTTTGTAACCAGAATTTTATCTGCCTTGTCATACTTCACGGGGATAGCAGTCCCTTGAGGAATTGTCACAGCTATAGGTGTTGGGGTAGTAGTAGACCCGACAGCGACGACATAGGGCGAGTTAATTGCTGAGGCTTGGTTAGAACTAACTAATGCTTGATAGATAAAAGCTGCTACCTGGGCGCGAGTGGCGGTTGCTGTTGGATTCAGGAACTTCACATTAGGATAGTTCACCACAATTTGCTTTTCAGTTGCTGCTGCGATCGGGCTACGGGCATAGCTAGCGATGTTAGAAGCATCGTTGAAGTATTGCAGAGTGCTTTCGGTATTACCGCTAGGAGCATATTCTAGACCGTTAGCGAGAGAAACCAAAACCTGCTGGCGGGGTATAGCTTGGTTAGGTTCAAAGCGATTACCAGGGTATCCCGATAAGAAACCAATGGTATAGGCTTGCCCAATGGCACTGGATGCCCAATAGTTGCTGGGCACATCAGCAAAATTGATTGCTTGCCGTTGCGGTGCTTTTTGGAAAGCTTTGTTGACCATAGCGGCAAATTGAGCGCGTGTCACAGGTTCTTCAGGACGGAAGCTACCATCAGGAAATCCGGCAATTACACCTCGCCTTGATAATTGTTGAATAAATTGTGCCGCCCAATAGTTAGATGAAACATCAGAAAAACTAGTTTGAGCAAAAGATGGCGAAGCTGTAATGAAAGGCGCTACAGTACCGACTGTGACGCTTAAAGCCATGAGTGCAGCTGTTCCAGATTGCAAACGATTTAAAGTAAACATTAAATTTCAACCTCGAAAAAATAATTTTTTTTACTGTTAATTAATTAGACCTTTATTGAAGTATTAAGTTCCCAATTAGTTCTTGCTTTTATAAAACAATTATTGTTAGTATCCAAAAAAAATAGATAGCAAAAATATAAAACACCTGTAAACATAGCTAGCAATAGCTAATAGCTAGAATCAGACTATTAGCGATGAACGCTATTAAAAAAGTATTTTAAAAAACATGAATACTGTATGAGACGATACAGAAATAGAATAGTTGCTGGAAAATGGATTTTTTAGGTTTAAAAATAAAGGCGATCGCACACTATAGTTGAAGTGGCGATCGCCTATTAGAGATGATTAAAGTCACAACAGACAATTAATTCCTAGGAGCTGACACGACATAGGGCGAGTTAATTGCTGGGGCTTGATTAGAACTAACTAATGCTTGGTAGATAAACGCTGCTACCTGGGCGCGAGTAGCAGTTGCGGTTGGATTCAGAGACTTCACATTAGGATAGTTCACCACAATTTGCTTCTTAGTTGCTGCTGCGATCGGGCTACGGGCATAGCTAGCAATCTTAGAGGCATCGTTGAAATACTTCAGAGTACTTTCGGTATTGCCACTGGGAGTATATCCCAGACCGTTAGCAAGAGAAACCAAAACCTGCTGGCGGGGAATAGCTTGGTTAGGCTGAAAGCGATTACCAGGATAACCTGATAAGAAACCAATCCTATAGGCTTGCCCAATGGCACTGGATGCCCAATAGTTGCTGGGCACATCAGAAAATTTGATCGCCTGCCGTTGCGGTGCTTTTTGGAAAGCTTTGTTGACCATAGCGGCAAATTGAGCGCGTGTCACAGGTTCTTCAGGACGGAAGCGACCATCAGGAAATCCGGCAATTACACCTCGCCTTGATAATTGTTGAATAAATTGTGCCGCCCAATAGTTAGATGAAACATCAGAAAAAGATGAAACATCAGAAGAAGCAGTTTGAGCCAAAGATTGCGGGGAGCATCCCACTCTGATGGGTTTGCTTTGGAAAGGAAAAGTCATTGGCTGACAAACAAAACCTGCCGACTTAGGCTCTACATAAGCTCGTTTTGGCGGATTTTGTTTGTCTAGCCGCGATTTCCAACCGCTAGATATTTTTTTTAAAGTAGGATACTTACTTAAAAACTCTGAGTCTGCAATAATATCGTTAGGGCCCTTAACACTTACCTTAGAAGCATTGATGTAGAGATTATAGTCATAAACAACGTTTTTAGTTTGATAATTACTGTTAATATTTTTCCCAGGAAAAGCATAGAGAATGTTTCTTAAAATTCTCACATCAGATGAATTATTAGCAAATATCTGCCCATCTTTAATTTCTGGACTCTGATTATTTAAAATAGCAGTGTTATTTACAATATCAACATGATCACTTAAAAACGCATGAATACCTGAGCCACCATTATTAAATGTAAGATTGTTTTGAACTAAAGTACGTCCTTTATATGCGCCCAATTTTGAGTTATTACGATTATTTTTTGTAGTATCGATAATAATCCCATTACCGTCAGTGATCTTTCCGACTTCAATCCAAGGGATGTACATGCGATTGTTGTAACTCTTGTTGTTGGTTACAAACATTTTGTATCCCCGTTTGTTGTCAAAATTCCAATTGCTCAACATCGAAATGCCACTGCAACCATAAACGCTGTACCAAGCATTATCGAATACCACGTTATTATCTATTGTCACATAGTCCGATTCAATAGTTGCAATGCCTACTCCTCCACACTTATGTACTTTGTTGTTGATAATGCGTATATGGTGAGTATGACCATTTTTTCGACCATCCACGCTGATGCAGTTTCCATTCGTCAACGGGTTTAATTTGTTATCCTTCTGACTCCTCGCATAATCAAGGCTTACATTGGCATTGTTCCCTATCACCTCAAGCCCGTTGATTTCGATATATGAAGCTCCATGTGAAATCAGGATACCATTCCATGTATTGTGCTGAATTTTGGGAAAATGCCCAGGATATGCTTTATACCTAATCCATGCATTTGCAGTACCAGAACGTTTAATACTTAATACAGTCGCAGCTTTGGCTATATTTTTGTATACTCCGTTCATAATCAATACTGTATCGCCAGGATTGGTCAGGTCTGCTGCCTTTTGAATTGTTCTAAAGGCAGATGAAGTAGAAAGTCCGTTATTTTTGTCATTTCCATTACCACTAACATAGTATGTTTTCGGTGTTGAATTTTGGCTAATTAGGTGGCGGCTGGATAGGCTCATTTCCTTGTTAGCCGATACCTGATGGGCATTTTCAAGCAAAGATATTTTTATCCTTTCTCCCTGAGCCAAAAGACTTAATACTACGGGAATTGCAAGATATGTGCTTACACTGAAACCTTGAATTACCACAAGTAAAATCTCCTTTTTTTGCCACTATTTAATAAAAATATCAGGATACTAGGTAATTTTGAATCCTCTTTTGGATTGAAAACAAAATAAAACCGATTTTCCTAGCTCCCCACATAGCTCAATTAAATAAGTATCCCAATAAGTATTGATACTGATTAAGACGATATAGAAGTAGAATGGTTGCTGTTAAATAGAATTTTTTACTGTCAAAAATGAAGGCGATCGCACTCTATAGTTGAAGTAGCGATCGCCTATCAGAGGTGATTAAAGTCACGACTTGAATTGAATTAAATTTAGTAGCGGGATTGCGGTACTAAATTCAAGTTAGAATTCAGTGTGAGCCTCAAATCTTGTGCGGGTCTAAGAACAAAGGCATTTCCTTGTTTTTTTCGCAACAACACACTTGCTCCCGCACCCGCAGCCCCACCGAGAACAGGTTTTAAATCGTCAATTTTGCGGTTCCCAGTAACTAGTGAACCTAAAAGACCAGCACCCGCACCGATAGCTGCATCAGTTAAAACCTGACCTGTGCTGGGGCCCTGTGAAACTCTTTGAGTTGTGGTGTATGTCCGAGAAGTTGCATTAATGGACTGACGCTGACCATTAGAAAATTCTAATTCTTGAGCTACAAACCGCACGCCTTTTCTTTGGTTATCATCTGTATCTCTTGAATAACTATCTAGGTCAACAGATTCTAGTCGTCCAATTACTTTAGTACCAGCAGGAATCAAGACATTTCTATTCCTGTCGATAATGTCATTCGCTATTCTCAGCGTTAAAGATTGACTTTCCCCAGGAGCAATAGTAATTGTCTCTTTCTCATAGGTAACAGGTAAAGCAACCCCAGAAGGAATGGTAACGTTTCCATATTGCCCAATTCTGTCTTGCCCAATTCTGTATTGTGCATTAGCAGGAGCTAAAGTTAATAGTGGGGCAGTGACGCTTGCGGTAACGGCTATTGCCATGAGCGCAGCTGTTCCAGATTTCCATTGATGTAAGCGTGTCATAAGAGGGTTGTCCTTTGTGTATGTGATGTATGTAATGACGAGGGTTTACTGAGTTTGTTTCTGGCTGTTTTGGAACCTGTCTATAAGCGTATTCCGAGGATAAAAGTACTTATTATGATGGGAAGTTTATGCGATCGCAATCGCTCTTTAGAATTTGTATTCTGCTAATGTGCCTTATTAGAATCAGAGGCAAGACAATTATAGGACGCAAAATGAGTATCATTTTGTTCCTAAATGCTGTTTTATTACTTATGTCCACATATCTAAGCCATTGATATAGAGGCGAATGGGCTAACTGCGAACTCTTACTTCCATTTTAGATTGACTTACTAGGACTTGGGAAATATTTTCACTTTCTTAACGAATGATTTAGCTGTGGGACTGAAAGAGCAACTAAGCTGATGCGCGCTTAAATTGTATAAACGTATAAACACTCTTTACGGTCGTTAACTGTTGACGGTTATCAGTCATCAGCCTTCATGTAAATGTTCAAGTTAAATGCGTAACAGCTTACTATTTTTACCAGTAACCTTGAAATAGTTAGCCCTATCAATTTTTGATGCGATCGCAGCAATTCTTGTGCTGGGTTAAAATTTATTCAATTGCCATCAAGAAAAATAAAATATGGAGGTTTATAACAGTTCTTAATTGCGGAAAATAATAGAACCAGTTGTGTGCAGGGTTTAACATACTTGAGTAAACTGGCGTACTGTTTGTAGAGCTTCCCTCAAGTATGAGAACCGCTATAAACTTCATATTGGAGCAGAAAAATTATCTAGTGTAATTACATCCTTAAGGGCAAACAGGAGCAGATGTTCTAAGACCCAAAGCTCTTATGATTTCTTCTCCAGTAATTTTTTACGAGATATCAGGTATATCCCTACCAAGGATAGACCCACCACTGTTGCAGGTTCGGGTATGGTTTTGGTTTTAATTTTGGCATAAATAGCTGTTGTAGTTGTGGCTGCTTCAAGAGCCTTAATATTTATCTGGTCAACATCTGGATTAAAGCCAGTTAGCTCAAGCGTGTATTCATTACCATCAAAACTAAAACTGCGATTGCTCAAATTTGTGTCTATAAATACAAAGTCTGCATTCTCTTCAGGATCTGTTGCGTTATTAGGTGTATTTACTAGACGCAAGTTAAAGCCAAAAAATTGGCTGGCTCCAACGGGAGGGCTAAAGGATAGATTGAGATTTAGAGGTACAGATTCAACGCTTGTACCTTCACCTACCGTTCCATTAAAGTAAGTTAAATCACCTACTTTGAATGCATAGTTGATCTCAGTTGAAAATGAATTTCCATTAAAGTTAAGTTGATTTGAGCCTGTTATCGTACACTCACTAGGGCCTGGTAGACACACATTAGGATCACCCCAAGTAAATGTGTTGCTTCCCACACCTGTGTATATGGGATTGGTATCGGTGCTTCCTGGAGTAGGTTCACCCCATGTACCACTAGAGATTCCAGAAAAAGTTAGAGCATATACTTGGTCAGAAAAACCAAGTGTTGTGGTTGCACCGACAAAAAAACTAGATATAGCAGTCGCAAAAACCAAACTTAATTTCATCATTTAAGTATCCAAATCTCAATACTGGAGCTTTTTTCAATTATGTATCTAGTCTAACTTAGTAAATTTACTTAAAATTGCCAATGGTTTATTGTATTCTTTATACATTTTTAGTATTTTTCATAAAATATTATTGAAAACTTTACATATTAAGCTAAGTTTATGTCATAGTAAAATACTTTACTAATTTGTTATTAGTAAAAGAGTAATTGCAATGGTTACCTTACTTGGTTCCCTGATTAATTGTCAAGCCAATATAAAGTTCCTCTTTTCGAGCGACAAAAACTCATGATACAGAGCAACTAATAATACTTTTGACTTTTGACTTTTGAACGCCAGTTGCTACCCTGCGGGTTCCGCGTTAGCGGTACAAGTGGGGAAACCCGCCCAACACACTGGCTCCTTTTGCCTTCCGCCTTGCGGTACTAGTGCCAATTGAGAAGTCCTTAATCAGGTTCATCCTCAAGGGTTATCGGCATATGTTTTATAACTTTGACAAAATCTCTGGCAACAACTGACTAGGAACTTTAGATAAAGCCAGATTTTGTCCCTGTATACCTAACTCATTATGAAAAGCACGAATAGTTTTTACCACATAAGTAAATGTTGTTTGATAAGCCTCTGGTTGTTTGCTCAATCCGTTTAAGGCTTGCAAATGGTTGTCTAAAGATGTTTCTAGGTGTTGAGAACGTGTTGCTTTGTCACCATTAAACGACTTATCTATTACTAGCTGATAATGTGCCAGTCCCAGGTTATTATAAGAGGCTAGCAAATCAAAACTTAAAAGAGTACCGCTAAGTGAGTGAGCCAAATCTATGGCCTCTTCGTAAGCGCTGATACATAGTTGCAGATACTTTTGCCGTGCCTCTTTAGTTGTCTGAGATAGGTTTGCTAGATGCCAGTAAGCAGTACCTAGATTATTTTGTGTAGCAGCGCAGGCGCTGGGAACATTAGCTGGAGTGCGATACTTGAGAGCTTCGCTATATACATCTATAGCTAGCTGAAGATTTTGGGCAGGTTGTTCGTATTGTGCCAGATTCCAACAGGCAGTACCAATGTTGTTTTGAATCATGCCATACTTAAGTGGTTCCTGTTCGGGGTTGTAGTATACAAGTGCTTGGTTGTAAGCTGCGATCGCTTTCTTTAAATGCACAATCGGTTGGTTGTATTGCCCTAGATGCCAGTAAGCAGTACCCAAATTGTTCTGGCAAGCCGCATACTTTAATGAGTCCATGTCGGCTGTACGGTAGCTAAGTGCTTGATTGTAAGCTAAAACTGCTTGCTGCCAGTTTTCAGATGGGTGAGAAAAACGAGCTAAATCACCATAAGCCGTCCCCAAATTATTTTGCACACGAGCATAAGTTTCCCGATGCGTCTGGGGTGAGATCATGTTTAACGCCAACTGATAAAATTCTATTGCCTGCTCTATATAAGTTTTTCCTTCCTCAGAATTGGGTGGTGTGCGGTATAGCATCCAGTAGAGTGTACCCAAATCATTCAAGATATCTGGGAGTTGTGGTGAGGTTTCGTCATAGCTAATTGCCTCCTGATAGGCAATAATTGCCACCATCAGATTTTCTAGGGTTGAATCTCCTTGCTCAATGCGAAGGCGGTATAAAGTACCCAAGCGATGATAAGCTTCTGCCAGTACCTCCACTGGAACTTGTTTTTCGTGTAATTCTTCAATCTCCAGCAAAATCTGCTGCGGTTGCAAATAATCCTCTGTATCTTGAGCAATATTTGTATTTATTGTTGCTATTACTAGCTCCGTTAACTCGCTACTAATATAAGATAAAGACGACAGCGATTGAGGATTACTCTTACTACCAGAACGATTAGGAGATTCCTGCTGTTGTAGCGCAGCCTTCAATAAATCCGCTATTGGCGGCGAAGCTTCCTGGATTTTGTGTACACCATTCCCTTGTGTTTCTGCCGGAAAATCGGAATTATTCTTAAACTTGAACTCGGTGACTGCGGTTGTGAGTTCTCCTGGGGTAACTGATTCATCTAAAATCGACTGCTCAAGATTCCCTAAATCCAAGCTTTTGGAACTAGAAAAACGTTCTGGATAGCCCGAATTGTGAGTTGCTGGTGTGGGTTCTCCAGCAAACACAAATACACCAGTCCGACAACGCCAAAACTGTGGCGCTGATTGCTTGATAGCAGATAACCAAGGGCGCGGTATCCACAACAGCAAGTTAGATTCTAGGAATCGGCTAGATTCTTGTATAGAGAAATATTGTTCGCTTAAGCGGAGATGGTGCAAAAATAACCGTTGTGTAGCAACTGGTTGTTTGGTGAGATGCTCCACGCCAACAATCTGAAATGCTGGTACTGCAAAAGGTCTTCCAGGGGTATCTTTTGATGCCCCAATAATTGGCGGTGGATAATTTGCCAACCATTGATTTATTTGAATTATGGGATTGGGATCGTTTAAATTTAAACGCAACGTAACTAATCGCGGATAGGCTGGAGTGCTATTTTCCTGGGCATTTGATGGCTGAGATAGCACTTGTCCAATAGGATAAGCCAATGTTGAATGCAAACGACCCGCTATTTGATTTCTTAAGTATAAATTATCACATACGGCTAAAAATAATTGTCGTCGTAAGCCAAGACTTAGGGCAAGTTTCAAGCGGTGATATACTTGCCGGTTCAAAGCAGAATTATCATTGTGTGCAGTATCATTTACGCTCATGGCAGCTAAAGAGCGAAAACACAGTACATATCACTTTTCTTGGCGTATTTAAGTGGGCTAAACTCATAATAGAAATGATTTTTAAACTAACGCTCTGCTGCTCAGGATAAACCAAGCTTTTCAGGTTTAGTAAAATAAGATAGTATATAATTATACTCTAATTAATCATTCAATTTTAACAAAAAATAAAAAACCAGGCCCCTTTTAAAATTGGAACCTGAAATATAAAAAAAATGAAATCTTATTAAAATGTTTTACGATCAACTGCTTTGAGAAACAAAGAAAGCGACTGAAATCAACCCGCCAACCAAAACTGTAGCAGCGATTCCTAGAAAGAGATAAGTTCGCTTTTGCCCTTCCGTGGGAGGTTCTGCTTGATAAATCTTTGGTTCGCGGGCAAAATTATTCAGAAGACCGCCTTCTTCGTTTGTATAGGGCATGAATTGATTCCTTTATCTTGATTGTTCATTTAATGTTACATAAATGCTAGATCCGCTCTTAAACTGCTAGACAAATCGTTACATTATTGGAGGTTGGGGATTGGGGATTAGATATTGGGTATTTTCCTTGTCTCCCTTGTCCGTATATCCCCCATGCCCCATGCCTCATTCCTTAACTAGTAATCGTCCCAGTCAGAGGAGAACTAGGACTGGCGTAGTCTTTGATAGGCATCCTGCCAGCAAGGTATGCCAAACGACCGGCAACTGTTGCTAAATTCATGGCACGAGCCATTGCTGCTGGGTTTGGAGAAAGAGCGATCGCACTATTAATCAACAAAACATCTGCTCCCAATTCCATTGCCTGAGCAGCTTCTGAGGGTGAACCAATACCAGCATCCACCACTACGGGCACATTCGCATTTTCGATGATGATTTGGATGTTGGCGGTTGTTTTTAGCCCTTGTCCAGAACCAATCGGCGATGCCAAAGGCATTACCGTAGCACAGCCTACTTCTTCTAAACGCTTGGCTAACATGGGGTCAGCATTAATATAGGGCAATACAGCAAAACCTTCTTTAACTAGTTGTTCTGCGGCTTGCAGCGTCCCAATCGGATCTGGGAGCAAATACTTAAGGTCAGGTATTACTTCTAACTTGACAAAGTTATTATCTTCCTGCCCTAGCAATTTCGCCATTTCTCGCCCCAAACGGGCCACCCGAATCGCCTCTTCAGCAGTTTGGCAACCTGCGGTATTGGGCAACATCCAAATTTTTGTCCAATCTAAGGCTTCAGCTAAACCTTCATGTCCGGGGGCCTTGGTTTGTACCCGTCGGACTGCCACGGTGACAATCTGGCAATCACTGGCGGCAACGCTTTGCTGCATTTCTTCGATGCTGCGATACTTACCAGTTCCAGTCATCAAGCGGGATTGAAAGGTTTTACCAGCAATAATTAGTGGTGAATCTTGAATGGCGAGTGGTGGCTGCTGTGGCGATATGGCAGGATGATGCCCGTTGGAGAAATTGGCAGAGTGAGTCAGCATTGGGGTAGAGGTAGATGGTTGGGACTGGAAGCGCGAATAGTGAAAATCAGCAAGTAGGGGGTCAGACTTTTGTTCCAAGATTAAATCAGCAATCAATGCAGCTGTTACGGGTGCAAGTAGAATTCCGTTACGGTAATGACCTGTAGCAAGAGTTAAATTTGGACAGTGGCTAGTGCCAAGGATGGGCAGCTCATCAGGGGTGGCTGGGCGAAATCCCCACCAGAATTCTTGGATGGGATAATACTTTAGCTGGGGATACAAGCGAATGGCAGCTTGTAATAGTTTTTGAATGCCTTCTGGGGTGTTGTTAGCGGTAAAGCCAACATCTTCGCTGGTTGCGCCAAGAACAAGGCGATCGCGTCTTGGTACGATGTAAATATCCTGCCCAAACAAAACCCGCTTCAAAGGCAATTCCGGCGCAAATTCTGGTATCCGCACACTCAGCATTTGTCCTTTTCTGGGACGCACGGGTACTGGTAACAACTCATTTGACCAAGCACCTGAAGCTAAAACATAGTGCGCGGCGCGAATCATTCCAGCATTGGTTTGCACGCCAACCACTTTTCCTTGCTGCTGTAAAAATGCTTCTACTGTAATGCTGTCTTTGAGTTCAACACCAACAGACTCAGCAACTGTCCACAATACGTGAGCTAGAGCTTTATTATCAACTAGTGCATCTTCAGGATACCACCAGCCACCAGCGACCTCTGCTCCCAATCCTGGCTGATATTGATGAATTGCCTCTTTGTTTAACCAGTAAGCAGGGGATGAGGCGGGGGGGCAGGGGGAACGGTGCAGAGGAGAGGAATTTTCCCCCTGCTCCCTGCTCCCTGCTCCCTGCTGCCTGCCCCCTGCTCCCTGCCCTGCCTCTTCAAAGACGGGTGCGAGGATACCGCAGGGCCGGTAGCCAGTATTTAACCCAGTTAATTCTTCTAGTTTGCGCGTCCATTCGGGATATAAAGCACGCGATCGCCAACACAAGGAACGCATTGCTCCATTAGTGATGTTTTCCGCATCTGGTGCCAACATCCCAGCAGCGGCATGGGTAGCGGCAGCCTGAAAGTCACGACAAAACACGGTGACACTTGTCCCGCGCAGTTTTAGTTCAATGGCGATCGCTAAACCAATAACGCCGCCACCAATAATTACAATCTCACTAGTCATTAGTCATTTATTATTAGCTATTTATCATTAGTACATAACTAATAACTCATAACTAAAACTCATAACTTATAACTTGTAACTAAACATGGATGTATCATTACCACAAAGCACGAATAGGTTCGTTGCCTTGATTTACATCAGTGGATGGTGTATCAGTTTGTGAAGTATCTGTATTAACGTCGGTTGTACTGTCAGTATTCTGGGCAACGCTACTTCTGTTGTCAGGTCTTGGGGCTACAATAGTGCGTCTAGGTTGGTTTGTTTCAGTTGTTTCATTTCCTTCAGTTGCAGCTTCATCATTCCTGCTGCCAGCACCGCTATTAACATTGATATTAGCTGGGAGGACTTGTGATTTTCTTTCACTGGGATTGTTAGCACTTTGTACGCCCATAGGAAAGTTGATGCCTAGTAATGTACCAAGCAGAATGGCTAAACCTCCAGCCATTAAAATTAAGGGTGTCCATCTACCCATCTTGTCTTACTCCTTTTTAACCTTTTGGTGTCCACACTATTCGAGAACCTTGTCCCCAAAATCCATCAAACTTTGTCACTTTCACGTCGCCTAAAACCTGAGTTTGACAGGCTAAACGCAAGTCTGTTGTAGGAGAATGGGGAGGAAGCGAACGTCGTGTTCGATCACGCCAATTCGCTGCTGATACTTCACCCTCTACCTTAACCGCGCAGGTTCCACAACTGCCAATGCCCCGACAGTTTATTACCTTAGCACCGTCATTGTAGAGGTTAATACTATTATTGCAGCAAAATTTTTCGGAGATTGCTTCCCTGCTCGCACTCAATTGTTTTACCTTGAGCTAGTATCTTAGGCATTTTTAAATTGCCAAACTGGCGTTTTGTTGTATATTGACACATTGCCTCGAAAGTTGTCTCCTCGGTCCCAGTTTTATGACCACAAATTCCTCACCTCAACTTTGGCTCTATGACACTACATTACGGGATGGCACTCAGCGCGAGGGGCTATCAGTATCCATAGAAGATAAGTTACGCATTGCCAAGAGACTCGATCAACTGGGAATTCCCTTTATTGAAGGCGGTTGGCCTGGCGCTAATCCCAAGGATGTACAATTCTTCTGGCAACTCCAAGAAGATCCGCTAAAACAAGCTGAAATTGTGGCTTTTTGTTCGACTCGACGCCCCAACACCACTGCTGCAACCGAACCGATGCTACAGGATATTTTGGCTGCGGGAACTCGCTGGGTAACGATTTTTGGCAAGTCTTGGGATTTACATGTCACAGCCAGCCTCAAGACGACATTAGAAGAAAATTTGGCGATGATTCGTGACACCATTGAGTACCTCCGTTCTCAAGGTCGTCGCATTATCTACGATGCCGAACATTGGTTTGATGGTTACAAGCATAATCCAGATTACGCTTTACAGACATTAGAGGCTGCGATCGCATCTGGTGCTGAATGGCTAGTCTTGTGTGATACTAATGGTGGCACTTTACCCCACGAAATTAGCCAAATTGTTCAAGATGTGGTAAGGGTGACTGGGGACTGGGGAATGGGGAAAGATTCTTCCCAATCCCCAATCCCTAATCCCCAATCCCCAATTCCCCAAATTGGAATTCATACTCATAACGATTCGGAAATGGCGGTTGCTAACGCTCTAGCCGCCGTGATGGCAGGGGCAAAGATGGTACAGGGCACAATTAATGGTTACGGTGAACGTTGTGGTAATGCTAACCTCTGTTCGTTAATTCCCAATTTACAACTGAAGGCGGGTTACAGTTGTATCACAGAAGACCAGCTAACACAACTTACAGAAGCTAGTCGTTTTGTGAGTGAGGTGGTCAACCTTGCACCAGATGAACACGCTCCCTTTGTGGGACTTTCGGCTTTTGCCCACAAAGGCGGTATTCATGTATCAGCCGTGGAACGTAATCCCCTGACTTACGAACACATTCAGCCGGAACAAGTCGGGAATCATCGCCGTATCGTGATTTCTGAACAGTCTGGACTTAGCAATGTTTTAGCCAAAGCCCGCAGTTTTGGAATTGACTTAGATCATCAAAAGGCAGAAGCCAAGCAAATTCTCCAGCGCCTCAAAGATTTAGAGAGTGAAGGATTTCAATTTGAAGCAGCAGAGGCTAGTTTTGCGCTGTTGATGCACGAAGCTTTGGGAGGCCGCCAGAAGTTTTTTGAAGTCAAAGGTTTTCAAGTCCACTGTGACTTGATTGAGGGGAAAGAAACTACCAATGCCCTAGCCACAGTCAAACTCGCTGTTGACGGGAAAAATATTCTGGAGGCGGCGGAAGGTAACGGGCCCGTTGCTGCTTTGGATGCGGCTTTACGAAAAGCTTTGGTAAACTTTTATCCCCAAATAGCAACCTTTGATTTGACAGATTATAAAGTGCGGATTCTCAACGGACATACGGGTACTGCGGCAAAAACTCGTGTGTTGGTAGAATCAGGCAATGGTCGTCAACGCTGGACAACAGTAGGGGTTTCTACCAATATTTTGGAGGCTTCCTATCAAGCTGTGGTGGAGGGCTTGGAATATGGTTTGTTATTGCACTCTCAAGCGGAAGCAGTGGTAAAAGCTTCTAGTTGACAAAAAATATGATGTAGTGTAATTTTGTGCGATTGCGGCTACTCTAGCTGTATAGACTTTGTAAACAGAAAGTATTTTATGTATTCCACATAACCAGTACTTACGCACTCAGATCCCCCAACCCCCTTAAAAAGGGGGCTTTAGAAGTTCCCCCCTTTTTTAGCTACGGTGTACACACAAGTCTTATAGAGTTGCCCCAGAGCCTTTTGATCCCCCCAACCCCCCTTAAGAAGGGGGGCAAAAGTCTCTTAAAGTCCCCCTTTTTAAGGGGGATTTAGGGGGATCTCCAACGATTTTGGGTCTGTACAGAGATGTGTGTACACCGTAGCCTTTTTAAGGGGGGCTAGGGGAGATCTAGGTTTCAGGCTTCAGTGCGTAAGTCCTAATAACATGGAATTTAGTGTAATGCCCGTCAGGTAGAAAAAATGAAGCTAGGCGGCAACGAACAAGGCAAAATATTAACCCAAGACGAATTAAGGCGATTATTCACCGAAGGGCCACTTAACCTTCCGCGATCACGCGCTCTGTTTGTCTTGTTAACTTTCCGTACGTCCCGTTCGTAGGTAGTTGAGGATTTGGTCGTTTTTCTCCCAAAAAGCAACTAGATTACCGTCCAGATCACGAAATGCTGTCACCTTTGTTCCCAAGTGAGGCAGAAAATTGCTCTCCCACATCAAATCCACGCCTTTTTCTTTCAGTTCGGCATCTGCGACTGCAATGTTGTCCACAAAGAATACCAGGTTGCGTAAACCTGTAATTTGCAGGTGAAAAGGTGGATCTTTGCGCTCAGGCTCTAAGTTAATGGGTTCAGGATAGTGAATCAGGTCGATGTAAAGTTCGTTTTTCTCCATCAGAGCTAACTCAATCCCTTCAATCGCAGGTGTTTGATATTTAAGTTTGAAACCCAATTTATCGGTATACCAAGCGATCGCTTCATCCAAATTCATCACTGATAGTGCAACGTTGACAAGCTGTAAGCTTTCAATTCCCTGGCTTTGCTGTTGATTCTGAATCACAGTATTCCTCCTCTCGTCAGTTTGGTAAACGATGCTTAAACTATCTATTGAATACATCGATTGATTACGAATCTTTTGGCTTCACGGCTGAGATGATTGAAAGTCCCTCTAAACCCATGTCAAATGAAAGTTCATCAATTACTTTTCGCTTGAGGGTTCGGGTAAACATCAGCCGGGTGTAGCGGCGTGTATATGGGTCAAGGCGAAGAAGTTGCTCGGCTAACTCATTGGCTCTAGCCAGCAGTTTGGCACGGGGATGAACCTCATTGACCATGCCAATTTGCAACGCTTCAGAAGCGGTCAGTTTCTGCATTGTTAACAGGAAATAATGCCCTCGAATATCACCTATTGCAGCCGTATAGAGAATCTGCACCCCGTCGGCTGGTACAACCCCGCCCCCGACAGATAAATGCTGGTTATCTTGAAAGTACGCCTCCTCAGCTGCCAAAATGATATCTGCCATTAACGCATACTCGCCATGAATGGGAGCAGGGCCGTTAACGGCTGATATCACAGGAACACCAATGTCAAGAAAATTGTAAAGAAGGTGGCGAGCTTCCGTAAGAATGGCATACCAGCCAGCGGGTTTTGTAATATCATCCACAGTGGAAAAGTCAATGTGGCTAATCCATTGGTCACCAGCACCCGTGAAGATGACAACTTCATTCTGGCGATCGCGGGCAATTTCACCAAACGCATCTGGAAACTCCCGATGTGCCTTACCTGTATGGATATGCGAACCGCCATTGGTATGCATTGTGACTGTCAAGATACCAGAGTCGGTGCGCTCCATTTGGAGATTTTCGTACTTATCTTTGTAGGTTTCAAAACTAGCCATGAGTATTCTCTCCTTCAAAATTCTGTTAGAGTAAGTGATTCACACCATTCAATGCCTACTCCAACTCTAGGAGGACTCAGGCGGTGCAGTCTTGGACGCTCTTGTCAATCCAAAGGACGTTCTTGCTGTTTTGCTGAATGACTTTAGGCGAAACCCCTAAAATCCGCTTGAAATAGCGACTGAGGTGACTTTGATCATAAAAACCAACATGGGTGGCAACATCAGCGATCGCCATTTCACCCTGTTGCAACAACTCCTTAGCACGTTCAACCCGACAACGAATTTGATACTGATGGGGTGCTGAACCTGTTGATTGTTTGAATAAACGAGCAAAATGATACGAACTCAGATTTACCTCAGTCGCAATTTCATCCAAACTTAAATCCTGGTCTAAATGTTCTTGAATGTAGCCGATCGCCCGTTGTAATTTAGACTTAGATAAACCACCAGAGTATTGCCTGACCGTTTTCTCAATGCTGCTATACTCTCTGATTAAATGAACAGCTAAAGCATTGGTTAATGATTCAGCGTAGAGACGATTGCCTAGTTTTTCAGACTCTAATTCTTTCTGAAGCAGATGACCTATATGCTGAATTTGGAGGTCAGCCCCAGCAAAACAATTGAGAACTTCAACACGAGCAGCATCCACTTCGACTGCTTCTAGTGCAACCTTCGCAACAAATGTTGGTTCAAAGCACAGGTGTAAAACATCCACTTTGCTATCCCAATACCATTGGGTCGCGTGGTTTGCAGGTGTCAGGATAATCTCTCCCTTTGCAACTTGTCCTTCATAAACTTGTCCATCAAGCTGTTGCACGAGGCGGTAGGGTGAACCACAGTTTAAGGTGATCAGGTGTTCAGAGAGCGGAGGACAAACTAATTCATTAGCGGGATGATGATGGTATTCAATCACGATGCCGTTCCAACCCTTCGATTTACTCGACAAAACTGGCTGATCTGGCAACTCATTCAGAAGGCTAACCATTTCGAGTGATTCATCCTTAGACTGGCTTTGACGCATCGGATTGAGTTTCTAGAAGCTATATGAGAAGTATACAGTGGTGGTTAAAGCGATCGCCTCACCACCAACCTCAAAATACTGCTCCACATTTTCCGACTAATACCCAGTGCTGATATGGTTAAATTAGTGGCTTCTGTGCCGTGAATGCAAAAATAGCAGGTCAATTCCCGATAGATAATCATTCTCACCTAACAGCGAAAGTGCGATCGCTCAACTGAGTTGTGTGCCAAAAACATTTATTCCACGTTCAAAGAGCATGAGGATTGATCCAAAAAAAAGACCCTTAGTTTGCACCAGAGGTCTTTCGCTTTAAGAACGTTGTAAAATTCATTAGCAACGTAAAACGCTGATATGGTTAAATTAGTGGCTTCTGTGCCATGAATGCAAAAATAGCAACCCAATTGCCAATTCCAGATATGTTACTCCTATACCTAAAATGCGTAGGCGCAGCCCGCCGCAGGCATCACCAACATTTAGGTGCAAACCTAGAAATCAATGCTGCGACAAAAACTTCATCATATACAAGATTTTAGGAGAACTTTTCCCAGGATTGGGCGACTAATTGGGTTAACCAGCGACGTTGTTGCTGATCCAACAGGGAATCATCTGCTAGCAACTGAGCGGTTAATTCTTCCAAAGATTGACCCTGAGCACGGACAATTTTAATTACTCCAGCGATCGCACTGGCAACCAGTTCTTCATCAATCGGCTGTTGTCGCAGGGCAACAATTTCCTGGGGACTGTCTGGAATGGGATAATTCATGGCGTGGGTTTACAGCAATACAAAATGTACAATAAATTTGAAAAATTATTAAAATTTCTTTACTTAATCTTTACGAAAGTAATAGGGCGGAGTGTACTTTACTTTGTGCCTTCATAAAATCTGTCTTAGTGAGTAGATTGATCGGAGATGTCAGGAAACGATGAGAGAAATCCTTTATTTAGAAGTACCAACTCCAGATATAGCAACTGTGCGTAACTGGTTACAAACAGATTTTGAACCCGGAAATGGAGAAAAAGTGCTTACCTCGGAAGGCTTTCGCCTCCAAATTCCCACTGCAACTACAACTGCTGGGGTAGCTATTTCCGAAAACTTGCCTGCGGAACTTTCGGTATTTGTCTGGTCGGTGCAACGAACTACCTATCTGAAAGTGTTTCGTTGGGCAGAACAGCCTTTTCCCAATGAAGGACAAATCTTGCAACACCTAACCAAGGAAATCAGAAGCCGTTTTCCGCATCATTACCCAGAACCGCCAGCGATTGATTTATCTAAGCAATCGATTTTTGCAGCGCTAGGCTCTGCTTATCCCCTTACCGTCAAGTATTTTCAGAAAATGCCCAACGGTGAATATGACTTAACACGTGCGTATTGGTGGGAACAACGATGGCGCGAAGGAGTACGGAATCCGCAGCAGCCTCGTCAAGTGGTGTTTTCCAGTCGAGGGGGCAGGGGAGCAGGGGGAGTAGGGGAAGATAAGAAAATAATATCTTCCTCATCTCCGACTTACGACATCATCTACATTGGTGGCGCACTAGGCGCGATTCATGCAGCATTGATGGCAAAACTGGGATATAAAGTCCTGCTGGTGGAACGAATGTCCTTTGGGCGAATGAACCGAGAGTGGAATATTTCCCGTGATGAGATTCAAAGTTTTGTTAACCTGGGTTTACTCACCCCCACTGAGTTAGAAACCATCATTGCCAGGGAATACAAAGACGGATTCAATAAGTTTTTTGATGCTAATAATCCATCCAAACTGCGATCGCCTGTCCTCCACACACCTACAGTCCTAAATTTAGGCTTAGATTCCGAAAAATGGCTCCAAATGTGTGGGCAAAAACTGCAAGCAGCAGGCGGTGAAATCTGGGATGAAACAGAGTTTATCCGTGCAGATATTGATATATCACAAGTTACTTTGAAAGTCAAGCACTTACCTAGTCAGGTTGAGAAGCAAGTAAGTGGACGACTGCTAATAGATGCGATGGGGACTGCATCTCCCATCGCTTGGCAATTAAATGGTGGCCGTGCTTTTGATAGTGTATGTCCGACAGTGGGAGCGGCAATTGAGAGCGGATTTGAGCCGCAAGTGTGGGATTCCCAATATGGGGACGTTCTCTACAGTCATGGGGATATCTCGCGGGGAAGGCAGTTAATTTGGGAATTGTTTCCCGGAGCAGGTGAGGAACTGACGATTTATTTATTTCATTACCACGAAGTCAATGCTAAAAATCCCGGTTCTTTGCTAGAGATGTACGAGGACTTTTTCACGATTTTGCCAGAGTATCGCAGGTGCGATATGGACAAATTAGTGTGGAAGAAGCCGACATTTGGATATATACCAGGGCATTTTAGTGTGGGAAGTAGCGATCGCACAGTTGCCTTTGATCGATTGATTGCGATCGGTGATGCGGCATCACTCCAGTCTCCCCTCGTTTTTACTGGTTTTGGTTCGCTAGTTCGCAACTTAGAGCGGTTAACTACGCTGTTGGATACTGCTCTCAAACATGACTTGTTGAGTTTCCGCCACTTGAACAAAATTCGCGCTTACCAAAGCAACGTTTCAGTGACTTGGCTATTTTCCAAAGGCATGATGGTACCCACTGGGAAATTTTTACCACCCCAACGGATTAACTCCATGCTCAACACCTTCTTTGGACTGTTAGCAGACGAACCCCAAGAAGTAGCAGATAACTTTATCAAAGATAGGTGTGATTGGTTAACCTTTAACCGCCTAGCACTTAAAGCAGCTACAAAAAATCCTGCCTTACTTTTATGGATTTGGGAACTTGCTGGGCCTAGAGATTTAGTGCGATGGCTTGGTAGTTATTTTAACTTCGGTCGTCATGCCCTAATTAGCTCTTTGCTGAGTCCGTGGTTCCCCCGCTTCTTGAACCGGGTAGGTTTTTGGCTAGAACCCCGAAATCCAGGCTTGTGGCTGTGGCTGCTGGCGATTAATTATGCGATCGCTACAGGCAAACCGCGATCGCGCTCTCAAGTAGTAAAAGCCAACCCAGAAGCTATAATACCGAAGTCAGAAGTAAGAATTAGTCATTAGTCATTAGTCATTGGTGATTAGTATTAGACAAATGACTAATGACAACTAACTATTGACTCTTGGGGCGAAAATTCGGCAGTTCCACAGATGCCAATGATTTACGCCCCTTGGGTGGACGCTGGGGATAAACCACAGGTGAAGGTGATGTATCATTGATGTTCTCATCTAATGACTCTGGAGGCAAATTTGTCGCCGACAATTCCAACTGTGTTAATTGTGAAACTTCTGACCAGTAATCTTCAGTTCCTTCACGAAGCGTCTCAATATCAGGTGAAGTAGAGGAAACAGGTAAGTTATTGGTTGGTGAAACCATAAAATCTGTTGTGCAAGAAGTAGAGATACTTATAGAAGAATTGATTTTTGGTTCCAACTGCTCCTCCTGTAGATTTTCTAATTTCTCATCGTCTTCTAGGATTGTTGCTATCTCCCGGATAGGCGCATCACCCTGATTGCTATCTACATCAGTTTTTGCAGCAGGTGATGATGATGCAGATGCAGATTGAGAAGTAAAAAACATTTGGATTAGACTATCTAATTGCTGATCTAAATTTAATGATTCAGAAGTTGAAACAACTTCCGGTGTATCTGGAGAATCATCAATCTTTGGAGATGGGCCGGGTTCTGCTGGTGTTGGGGTATTTTGCTTAACTGACCAGTTCCAAGAAGATGATGGCGGCGGAGTCGGTTCATTTCTTTGGAATGGGATTGGTGCTGACGGTTCGCCCCAAGAATTATCTAGATTATCCAAGGATTCTGGTTCTCCTGACCAAGGTTGAATCGGCTGAGCGTTAGGAAATAAAGACCGAGCTTTTCTAGAGAATCTTCCTTGTTTACTAGTTATGTCTTTGGGATGTTGTGCAGTATCTTCTAGGGAGTCGTAGCTAGGAACTGATGTATCTAAACATTTTTCTAGAGCTGCTTTAAATTGCAGCGTCTGGCGTTGTTGCCGCATCAATCTAGTACGTAACTCCCGACAAACAGTTTCTGATTGCAATAGCTGCTGAGACTGTTCGCTGTTGTTAGTGTGTAGTAACGTGCATTCTCGCTCTAACTGGGCAAGGCGTTGTTGGCTAATTTGTAGCTGTGCTTTATAAGTATCAGTGAAAATTTCCTGGCGTTGAACAGTTTGTACAGCAGTTTCTAATTGTTGAAATAAGGATTTTATCTGATCTTGAGCCGCAGCCAGTTCTTGAACGTGTTGGTTGAGCATCGACTCAGTAACGCTAGAACGGGTTTTCTGCCACTGCAAAACCTTTTCTGACTCAGCTAAATTGTCTTTTAGCTGTTCCACTTGTTCATACAAGTTATTGTTAGCTGCACGCAATTCTTCGTTCAATGCCAGCAGGTTCTGAAATTCTGAGTCAATAAGTGCTTGTTTGCCGCTTTCAGGCTCTGCAACCCAGTCCTGCTGGGTGGTATCTTTTGAAAATTGTGTATCTTCAGCTGGCATCAAAAGTGGCATTTTTTTTACTACCATATTGTCATTAGGCACAACTGAGTAAAAGGGACAACTCGCCTGCTCCGATTGTGGCGAATTAGCAGAATTTAGGGATTCCATCACAGCCCCCTTGTTTGAGGTGTCAGCTTCATTCATCACTCTTGACCCACCTGCTTAAAAATATTCAGCAGTGCTGGCATTAGCATTGCTTATCAATTGTGTCTAATCAGGGTTTGCTCTAGAAGCTAAGTTTAACTCTCTCCAAGCACCAGCAATTAATCATCAATTGGTGTTCCCCATTTTGTATTTAGACTGATGCCGTTATAACACTATGATGCTCTTCCCCGTCAAGAAGAGACCCAAACAAAGGGATTAGGGCCGCCTCTGGAGATGGTCACAGAGGGGAAATCCGATGCTTAAAAACTAAAATGTATTGGCTGAGGAAGTTTTTCATGTAGAAAAACTTCCTCACCACATAAATTATTGTCTATAATCGCATCTACCTTAATATTTAAATTGTAAATGTATTTACAGATACATTTACAATTCGGATCTTTTATTACTTAGGATAGATGTTGGTACAAGTATCTCCTGCTTGATGATAATTCTGTTATTTTGGGCGATCGCCATTTATATATCAGCAAACAACTAAGAGCTTCTGTTAGAAGCGCTGACTCCACAAAAATTTAAAGTATACTTTAATACTTATTGCTAGTGTCTATAAATGTAGATTAATTTATAATACCTTTATTATAATTAAGTATTATCACGGATACGTTTTTAATTGATTTATTAAAATAATTGGAGTAATCGAGTTTTCTAGTAGTAAAAAAGTAAATATAAAGACTATTTAACCACGTAGTAATGTGATTATTGCGTTAGATAAAGCGTTGTAGCAGTTAGGCTCGTCCCAAAATTCAAACTTTAAAATAGGGGTTCTTAAAGATGACTGATGTACTTGCAATGGGTGAAAGCATAAAGCGAGAAGGTTTCCAATTACCATTGATTGCAGAAAATTTTGACAGTTTTTGGGACAAAGAAATCAGACCGTTATTTACAGATGAGTCTCTATCTTTCAAGGTAAAAACTCTTAACGGAAAATATGTCAAATATATCAACTTGGATAATGGAGCTACAACCACTCCCTTTGCAAGCCTCAAGCAGTATGTGGACGAAATGCTTGACACCTATGGCAGTGTACATCGGGGTTCTGGGCAAAAATCCATCATCACTACACGAGAGTATGACGCTAGTCGGAACGTCATTCGGGAGTTTGTGGGGTCATCTTTAGACAACTATGTAATTTTTGCAAAGAATACAACAGAGGCAATTAATGGAGCCGCCACACTTTGGGCAAAAAAACCTGGAAAAATCTTAGTTTCTGATATTGAGCATTCATCCAACCTGCTGCCTTGGGTTACTAGAGACGAAGTTGTACAGTACAGAACCCAGCCGGACGGAAGTGTAAGTGTTGGAGAAATTGAGAATATCTTCAAGGCACATCAAAATCTTCCCAAAGCAGAGCAAATTAAGTTAGTAACTATTACAGGTGCTTCGACAATTACAGGTTACAGACCCCCGATTTACGAAATCGCAACTTTAGCACATCGGTATGGTGCTAAGATTTTTGCCGATGTGTGTCAATTAATTCAGCATGAGCGAGTAGATATGCGTGCTGATAATGACCCATGTCATTTAGATTTTGTAGCTTTCTCTGGACACAAGATGTATGCGCCCTATGGAACTGGGGTTTTGCTGGGACCAAAGGAATTTTTTGACAGTTCTTATCCTTATCAAATTGGCGGTGGAAACCTGCCCTATATTACTAGAAACCTAGAGATTAAGCGTTTTTATACAGAACGGGCCCATGATCCTGGAACACCAAACGCAATGGGTGCGATCGCCATTGCCAAGGCGATTCAAATTATCGAAGCCCTAGGACGCGATCGCATTGCTCAGTATGAACACTCTTTAGTTGAATTTACATATACACGGCTTCAAAGTATTCCTGGTGTCAAAGTCCATATTCTAGGAGATAATTTAGCCCATGTTATTCCCTTTGATATTGATGGGTTTGATGGACGCTTAGTAGCAGAGATTCTGGCACAAGAATACGGGATTGGGGTTAGGGCTGGGGCTTTCTGCACATACGAATACATTCGCAAACTTAAGAATATTTCAGACGAGCAAGACTGCGAGATTGCGAAAGAAGTAGACAGAGGAATTACGCGCAACATTCCTAGTATTATCCGAGCAAGCTTTGCTGTATATAATACATTGGAAGATTGCGATCGCTTTATTGATGCGATCGCTCAAATAGCTAGAAACGGATTTACTTACTATTTGCCCAACTACACACAAGATGAAATAACTGGTATTTGGACAGCGATAAACAGCTAGTATTACCTCTTTTTCTCGCTAAAAAATATATGGCAGTAGGGGCACGGCATATCGTGCCCCTATGCACTGAAAATTACAAATCATTACAAGGAGGTAATATAGCTTGAGCGATGAAAACCTCTTTGACCAGGAGGATTATCTACAGGCACGGGTTGATCAGTATATCTGGCAAAAAAGTACAGATGCAGGTATTTCGCGCCAGCGCTTTCTGCAAATACTAGCCACTATGGTTGGTGCAACAGCAATCGGAGGGTTAGCCAAACCTGCGCCTGCTTACAGTCAAGCAGCTGTTAAAACTAAAGGCAGTAAAATACTCAAGCCATTACCACCAGGGTATATCTCTCATAGCAAAGGCACATTAGAGATGAACTGGGAAGCAATGTATGGGCGTGGTTATTTGGTACCAAACGATTGGTTCTATGTTCATAACCGCAGTACACCTCCGCCGTTTGACCCTTCTACATGGCGTTTGCAAATTCATGGAACCGGCGTTTCTGCCCCCTGTGAGTTCACTTACGATGAAATCATTGCCATGCCGTCCATCTCGGTCACTTGTGCCATAGAGTGTGCTGCTAATGGTCGGCGCTTCTTTGAAGAGGCTTACAACACACCACTCTCTGGAACACGGTGGAGGCTTGGGGCTATTGGTGTGGCTGAGTGGACTGGTGTACCACTGAGCATATTATTAGAGCGGGCTAAATTAAAGTCCACAGCAAAAGATTTACTTGTTGAGGGTACAGATGTAGATTCGCTGGACTCTAAGGGGACGAATAAATCTAAGTTCAACAATGTAGTTCCGATTGCGAAGGCATTAGCAGATAACTCGCTCCTTGTCTATGCAATGAACGGAGAACCATTACCTCCAGATCATGGTCAGCCCTGCCGTGCCTTATTTCCTGGTTGGGGAGGAAACGCCAACGTTAAATGGATTGAGCGAATTGAGGTTTCTGAAACACCGATATATACTCAGTGGGTAACGGAGCAGATGGTGCTGGTTGGTGCAGATTACCCAGCGATCGCACCGTATAAAGGTAAGCTGATTACCTATCAAAATGTTAAAAGCGCTTTTGAGTTGGCTTGGCCCGCTACGCTTTCGGCTCGAACTCACTTACTGCGTGGGCGTTCTTGGTCTGGGAAAGGAAAGATTGTCCGTGTAGAAGTCAGCCTAGATGGTGGCAAAACTTGGCAATTTGCACGACTGCGAGAACCAAATTTTCCATTTGCATGGGTACGGTGGGACATCGAATGGAATCCAGTTCCGGGGGAATATTTTCTCCAGGCTCGTGCTACTGACAATTTAGGTAATACACAACCGAGTACAGTTCCGTGGAATGATTCTGGATTGCTCTACGGAGGTGTTGTTAGCCATCCGGTGACAGTAAGGGGATGAAGGAGTTAGGAGTTAGGAATCAAGTGAATGATTGATTTTAGTTGGTTGATTTTAGTAACTGGGGGCCTAATATCTGGAGTCATAGCTGGACTTTTAGGAATAGGTGGCGGTATTATCACAATTCCTCTTTTAGTCACACTAGGTTATACTCCCGTTCAGGCGATCGCTACTAGTAGCCTTGCGATTGTGATTACTTCAATTTCTGGAAGTTTGCAGAATTGGCGAATGGGCTACTTTGACTTTAAACGAGTAATTTATTTAGGAATTCCAGCTTTTTTAACTACTGGAATAGGTGTATATTTCGCTAATAAAATTCCATCATACATAATACTATTTACATTTGGTATCATACTGCTTGCTAATATCTATTTGATTGAACTTCGTAAGCAACTGGTCTTCAAGGGAAAAGAGAATACAGCCCCAGTATTTAACCCCTTAATTTCTAAAATTGGCACTGGAGGAGCAGCAGGAATTTTAGCAGGTTTATTTGGCTTAGGTGGCGGTACTATAATGGTTCCACTACAAATTTTGCTACTAAGAGAAGAAATTAAAGTAGCAATTCAGACTAGCTTAGGTGTGATTGTCATCACTGGTTTAGCTGCCTGCACAGGACACACGTTAGAGGGAAATATTCTGTTTATTCAAGGTATAGTTTTGGGATGTGGCGGTCTTTTAGGCGTTCAAATCAGTACTCGCACATTGCCAAAATTACCAGATTATACTGTGAGTTTAGTACTTCGTATCTTCTTAGGAATACTATCAATTTATATTTTTTGGGAAGCTTGGATAAATTATCAAGTGATACTTTAAAAATCTTCAGATAAATGACAATTTGTTACCTTGTTACCATCAAGATTCCCGACTTTTTAAAAAAGTTGGGAATCTAAGCTTTTTCAACGAAGAGGTGTTTCTTGAAGGGAGCATAAACCAATTCGCAATTCGCAATTCGCAATTCGCAATTACGTTTTATCACAGGGTTTTAATCCCGTGACAAAACTTTTCGCCTTCAAAGGCGTTAGCGTAGCGGGACGAAGTTCGGTTTTAGACCCGATTGTTTTGATAATGCTTAGAGAAATTATCACTTTCTTCTGCCGTGAAATGAAGGTGAGAACATGGTTTTGAATCCCCATATAAATTATTCCCCCTGCTCCCTGCTCCCTTGCCTCTATTTCAAGGTAGCCAGCGAGGACGAAATCCAGCTAAGGGGAGTTGTTCTGGTCTAATTTCAACGGTTGCAGCATCAGCAATGGGTAACAAAGGCATTAACCACAAGCTACTGGTTGCGATCGCATCTCCATCATCAGTTTTCAAAGTGTTTGGTGGTAATGATGCTGGGAGGTTTGCCTGTGGTACTACTTGGTCAAATAACAAGCCCAAACCGTCAGCAGATAAACTCATTTGCACATTCCGTTGAGCGGGAGGCAGTACTAACAATGGTTTCTGTTGCCCGGTTTTTAGATCAATTGCCACTACATAAGGCTGTTCTATGTATTGTTCCTTGGATACTAGCTGTGTCAGCAAGCAATAGATAGTGGGTGAGGCAATATCAAATTGGCAGCTGAGAATTGAGCCTGTAGTTTTTAATAGTTGTTTCTGCACACCTTGGTTTGTTACTAAAAACAAATCTCGCGTGTAATCTGTATTAAACTTTACCATCGCTGCTTGAGAGCCATCTTTAGAGAAAGCCTGTACCAAACCAAACTGCGGGAGAAAATCTAGGGGTTTACTGGCATCACCTTGCAGTGGTAGGATGGCTGCTCCCTGTCCTTGGGCAACTGCTACGGCTTGACTATCTGGTGTGATCATAAAGTCTCCCCCAGGTTGGCTTTCCAGACGTTTAGGGGTGGGTTTTTCTGCTGAACCGTCACTAGTTGCTGGCATAAACCATAGCCCAAAGTCACCGGGATTAGTTTTATTGCCCCGTTGGATGACAATAGTTTGCCCATCAGGTGATAAGTCAAATTTTAGGTTTTGATAATCTTTACTATCTAAAACCAAGTCAACTCTGCCTGCTGGTTCTACTTCTTGTTCAGATTTA
Organism: Nostoc sp. FACHB-888; assembly: GCF_014696655.1. Lineage (NCBI taxonomy): Bacteria > Bacillati > Cyanobacteriota > Cyanophyceae > Nostocales > Nostocaceae > Nostoc > Nostoc sp. FACHB-888. Next base: position 45,207 of record NZ_JACJQM010000005.1, read on the forward strand.
CCAGTAACGCCTGTTGTCACCGTGTACAGTTGGGCTGAAAGTAAGTCTTGGTTGTTAGCAGCCCGAGCAGAAAATAAAATTTTCTCTCCATCAGGAAAGGACTCAAAGTCCATTACTATCAAGTCTTTAGGGGTAAGTAGTCTTTTTTGCTCTTCGGTTAAGTTGTAAAGAACTAATCGTCCCTGTTCTTCTTTATCAGTTCCTATGTAAAGAATAATGCGATCGCGTGTGCGGAAGCTACCAACAAAGGGCTGTATTACCCGATTTTTGCCTTCTTGCTCCGCAAACTGATCTTTAGCTCCCTGCAACTGCACTTTATAATTTGTGCCATAGGGTGCTGGTGTCACCAGTGTATAAACCATCCGCCGCCCTGCCCAGCTGAATTTACCTGCTAGGGGTGGCTCAATTTTTAAGTTTTCCTCTACGCTTTTTATTTCCATTGGGCGGCTGAAGGTGAGCGTGAAGGAGGTATCTTCTGCCCCAATTTGTTGATTTTGCCAGGTAAAGTCCCGGACACGGGCAGTGATTACATCACCTTGCATTATGATTAACCCAATCAGCACACTCAGCAGTAACATCAGTGCGATCGCTATCCGATCCAGGGGTTGGATAAATGCTTTAGATTTAGTCATTTGTCATTGAGCATTAAGCATTGGGCATTGGGCATTGAGCATGGGGGGCATTGGGCATCAACAAATGACTAATAACTATAAGGATTCTCCGGTTGAGGAATCTTTTTCAGAGAGGTAGCGGCAATGGTAAGTTGGCGTTTATCTGCCAAATTTTCTGTCACCATTTGCCCTTCAACTTCCAGCCAGGTATCAGGGGAGTAACGCTCTTGATTTTCTTGTAGTTTGACGGGTAATCCTACAGGGTAAGCATCTGCTGCACAACAAGTTAAGACAAATCGGGCTAAAAATAAATATTCTTTTCCTATATCTGGCGGGTGGATCACAAATCCCTGCACCTTGACTTTTTGTCCCGTATATGCATCTGGCTCTGGATAGACATTGACAGTGCGTACCCAGTCTACAAGCGATCGCTCTTCTGGACGAACAGTTACCCGAAAGGCTTGGGGTTTGACACGTGTGCTTCCCAATAAATCAGCCGTTACACCCCTTTGGAGTGCTTTGTCACTAGCAAAAACTTGCGGTGTAATGATAAAACCTAGAATTGCTGTAGTCAACAACAAAGCGCTGCCCCAACCAGGGGGAAATAAACTAATATGCTGCATGTTTGACGTAACATCACGGCGACGCCGTTGCCAAAGTTCCTGCATCTTAAAGAAACCAATAATGATGAAGCCGATACCAGCCACAATCACCAACCCAAAGAAATTTGGGTGAATCAATAGGTTCAGCTTGTTAGTTAGCCAATATCTCAACATCAAAATGCCCCAAGCTGTAATTGCTAAGGCATCCAGCCAAGGGAGTAACAAATTTTGGATTTTAGATTTGGGATTTTTGTTAGCCATTAATCAAGAGTCAGGAGTCAACAGTCAAGAGTCAACATTTAAACATTCAATGGACTATTGACTAATGTTTTAAAAAACGTGTAAATTCAGGAAAAGGGTGAACAAAAATGTCAATTGTGCTGCTAAAGCAAATAAGTAAAAAATAGTTTTGGGTTTAAAAATAGATAACATCAAACCAACACTTTTGATGTCAATCATTGGCCCAAACACTAGAAATGCCAACAATGAACCACTGCTAAAGGTTGAGGCAAAAGATAAGGCAAAGAAAGAATCGACTGTAGAACAAATTGACACCACTACTGCTAATATCAGCATGACCACAATTGAGCTAATGGGGCCAGCTCCCAAACCGAGAATTAATTCGCGGGGAGCTAGGACTTGAATAGCAGCAGCGATCGCACTTCCTAAAATCATCACTCCGCCTAATTCTCGCAATTCTTGGATGCTATTATCCACAACTAGGCGCAGTTTATCTGTAAGCGGTTTATTCGGATTAGAAACTACGGTAGTAGCCTGTACCAAATTAGGATCTATCCGCATAGGTATACCTGCTTTTCCTCCTAAGATATAAGTCCCGGATTGTAACAGATTCGGTACTGTTGCTTCCTGTTGTACTTGGTAACGCTTACCACGGCGTTTGGTTTCAGGTTGTGCAGGTGGATTAAACTTCATATACCGAGCGATCGCAGGTTGGACTATGGGATTTAAGTCCTTTTGAAAACTAAAAACAAACCCGATAATTGTGGCAATTGCTAGGGAAAATACAACTCGTAAAACCACTATTTCTGGCTGATCTCGAAATGCTGTCCAAGTTGCCCAAATTACAATTGGGTTAATTGTTGGTGCTGCTAGCAAAAAACCAATTGCGACTGGTGTGGGTACTCCCTGCATTAGGAACCGCCGCGCTACCGGTACATTCCCGCACTCACACACCGGAAATAAAAAGCCGATCATGCTACCAACTAAAGCACCCAGCAACGGATTTTTGGGCATTTTTTCTACTAATTTGCGCTCATCAACAAAAAACAGCAGCAAACTGGAGAATAAAACCCCAAGAAGCAAAAAAGGCATCGCCTCGACTAGCAGACTTAGAAATATTGTAAAACCATTGTTCAGTTGATTCATGGGCGTCGCAGTCAAAAGCGGTTTTTAGTTTTAGGGTTCTGCCTAGTCATTCTATCGAAATGGGGATCAAAAGCAGTTCGGGAAAATTAAACATTATTTAAGTAGCAAGTTGTCTTCCGTTTCAAGTAGCGTTTAAGCCCTATAAACCTTTGCTTCAGCCAAGATAGTGATATTTACCTGAGTGCATTTACTGAAGATGACCATTTCTAAGATTGTCTAAGTTCAGAAATTGTTCCAATCTAGAGGGCAAGTAGCTGCATAGATGATTTAGAATAATCTATGTTTATACTTACAGTAATTTGCTCGATAAGATATTAACTCGGCTGTATTTTCATCAAGGATTCACAGTTCTTCAACAATTGGGGGTAGGCGCACCCCATCGTAGACATCGCTCTTAGTTGCTAGCAGCATTGATTTTAGCTAGTTTTGGCAAAATTTTATCTAAGCTCTGGTTGATTTTTTACTATAAAAACTCTAAAAATGCAAGATTAAAGTTTAGCAAAGACGGTAAATGATTGGGGAAATTTTCGGCGTTAGCGATCGCCTGACTTTCTAGATGGCATAAAAAGTCGAGCGATAACGAGTTACTAAACCTTGGAAGGAGCGTCAAAATCCCAGACAAGTATATCCCCGATTTCTTTAAGAAGTCGGGGATATAGTCTACCAGTTCAGGATTATTTTGTCCGATCGCTGTTAATTAGGTTTTGATGGAGTTCCCCAAATCTTGATTTGTTGATCAAATCCACCACTGGCAAGAATTTGACCATTTGGACTAAAAGCGATCGCACTCACCCAGTCTGTATGTCCACTTAGTGTATTTATTAACTCACCTGTAGTTAAATTCCACATTTTAATCCCATCTCTGCCGGCACTAGCAAGGGTTTGACCATCAGGGTTAATAGCGATCGCATTTACCCAGTTATTATGTCCTGTAAGGGTGCGGACTAATTCTCCAGTATTAATATTCCACAGCTTGACTGTGCGATCGCGGCTTGCACTAACTAATGTTTGTCCATCTGGTGTAAATATGACAGCGCTAACACCATTGGAATGAGCTGCCAATTCACTTATTAATTGACCAGTACTCAAACTCCACAGCTTGATTACACCCTTATTATCACCGCTAGCCAACGTCTGACCATCAGGACTAATGGCTAGAGTATAAATCAAATTATCAAAACGTACTAGAGTCCCTAAAGGGCGTTGCTGTAGCAAATCCCATATCCGAATTCCATCCAAAGCTCCACTGATGAGAACTTTGCTATCAGGAGACACCGCTAAAGATAACACGTTGCTGGTATGTCCTACAAAAGAGCGGGTAAATTTAAAATTTTTCAGGCTCCAGAGGTTAATCGTGTTGTCAGTACTACAGCTAGCGAGGGTTTGACCATCTGGCGAAATCACTAAAGATTCTACGGCTGTTTTGTGTGCTTTGTTAATATCCGCCAACTTTTTGCCGTTTGCTGGATTCCACAGGCGAATTACACCCTCGTTTTCTGCACCTCCACTCACAAGCATTCTGCTATCTGGACTGAAAGCGAGAGATTTAACAGTTCCTTTATGTCCTTTGAGTGTGTAAAGTAGTTGGGCATTAGCAAACCTGCTGTTAGTTTGATAGTTTGGTGTTACTTCAATAGCAGCATGAGCTTCATGAATATAAAACCCTTCCCAGGTAATCACTGGAAGGGCAACAGCTGCCATAAATGCCAGGATAATATCCGGGCGCAGAAAATTACCCCCACCTCTTCCCTGACTACTCACTCTTTTTCCTCACTTTTATAGATACGGTTACATCAATTTTGCAGAGTTATTACTTAACAAATCTGCACTTCCTAAAGAGGTGGTTTTTTCTTAGAAACGCTTAACATTGGTAAAGGCGCACTAGAAGAACGAGAAGGCAAATAATGTTGCACTATAGGCTCCTCTGGTAGAGGACGACGCTGCTGGAAACGCCACAACTTAAAAGCTAGCGCTATCCCTGTTGTTCCCAAACCAAAAGCGAACAACGACCAGCTATCATTCAATCCGCCAATTAGGGCATCTATAGCACCCATCGTCACCAATACACTGATTAGTGGCTCTTTTCGGTAGGTTGACTTCAAAAAACGAGGTAATACAGCATTCATCACAGCTTGGTTGGTTCCAGTTCAGCTTTTGTGTATATTTACCAAGAATACCTCACCCGTAATTTGCCTATCTCATTTAAGGCAGATACTAATTATAATTTTCTTTAGTAGGGGAGGAAGTGGACTCATTAATCGCCTTGTATAATAGTAGTAGACTGTGGCCGAAGTTCGCCTACCTTTATCTATGGGATTTTGCTACTTGCCAAGTTTTGTTAATTGACATAGTGGTTGCATTTCCGCCGTACTGTACTAGTTGCAAGTCTATAATATTTCTATAACTAATAAATATTTCGATTCCTCTCTTGCTTACATTCTAGGGCAATAATTTATGAATAAGTCTAATTGAAAGTATCTAGGGCGAAGTACTTCGCTATCAATTGTTAAAGTCGAAACCAACTGGATTGTTCCAGCTGGTTGAAACTCTTTTAACTACTAGCTTACAACTTCTACCTTATGCTTGTAGGTGGCACTACTTCAGACCCAGCCATGATAGCACCCCTTGATTGGTGACGGATTCAATCACCAGCAGCAAGGCAAAGCCAATCATTGCCGCTCGGCCATTTAAGCGTTCAGCATATTCGTTAAAGCCAAACTTAGGCTCCTCTAGTTTAGGTGTAATCGTTGGTTGTGTTTGTGTCATTTTTGTGAAACCTTTTTTCGGCAAACGGGACTTGATATTAGACTTCGCAGCAATTGTCTAAGAAGGTGGGGATAAACGCTAAAAGTTAAAGGAATTATTTGCCCTTAACTTTTACCTAGACTTGGTAGCTTATAAGCTGATTGCAGGCTTGAATACCAAGATGACTTGAAAAATTCAGCAAAAGCTTCCTAGTAGGAAGCTATACAATCGCTCTTTTAATAAATTGTTACTATTCTTTATATATTGTATAAATACTGGGGCAATAGTCAAGGGTAAGAGTTTGAGGCTACTCAGATTAAATTGAGAAACTTAGGACACAGATTAACTATCTCTAATACAGCTATCTGTAATAGATCAGTAGCAAGCTTGAAATTCGCAGGCTACAGTTAAACAAAAAAATTATCAGAGGCGATATATGGAAATTGGCGTTCCCAAGGAAAATAAAGATCAAGAATTTCGGGTAGGTTTAAGTCCTTCTAGTGTGCGGGTGCTGCGGGAAAATGGTCATAGCATCTTCGTACAGACGCAAGCAGGTAATGGTGCTGGATTTTCAGATGACGACTACAGAAGTGCTGGAGCCGAAATTGTCCCCACATCAGAAACGGCTTGGAATCGGGAATTGGTTGTTAAAGTTAAAGAGCCGCTAACATCTGAGTATAAATTTTTGCAGAAAGGGCAGATATTATTTACTTATTTACATTTAGCAGCCGATCGCAAATTGACAGACAATTTAATTGATTGTGGCACAACTGCGATCGCTTACGAAACTGTAGAACAACCTGGTGCTAATAGACTACCCTTGCTTACCCCCATGAGTGTGATTGCCGGTCGGCTTGCAGTACAATTTGGGGCGAGATTCTTAGAACGTCAGCAAGGTGGCAGAGGAGTTCTTTTGGGCGGTGTACCTGGAGTTAAACCAGGCACAGTAGTAATTTTAGGTGGTGGCGTTGTCGGCACAGAAGCAGCTAAAATTGCCGTGGGCATGGGTGCTAGCGTACAGATTTTAGATGTGAGTGTCGAGCGCTTATCTTATTTAGAAACCCTCTTTGGTTCTAGAGTCGAATTGCTATACAGCAACTCCGCCCATATTGAAGCCGCAGTCATTGAAGCCGATTTGCTCATCGGTGCAGTTTTAGTGTTAGGACGTAGGGCGCCAATACTAGTATCCCGTGAATTGGTTAAACAAATGCGTCCTGGTTCTGTAATAGTTGATGTAGCTGTTGATCAAGGCGGTTGTATAGAAACTTTACACCCCACATCCCACACAAATCCGGTATACCTTGAAGAAGGTGTGGTGCATTATGGTGTTCCTAATATGCCAGGAGCAGTACCTTGGACAGCAACTCAAGCACTCAACAACAGTACATTACCTTATGTCGTCCAGTTGGCGAATTTGGGAATTAAGGCACTGGAAGTTAACCCAGCATTAGCTAAGGGTGTGAATGTGCAGAACCATCGCTTAGTGCATCCTGCTGTGCAAGAGGTATTCCCTGATTTGGTAAATTAAGGCGTGCAAGGATTAGGCGATCGCTTATTTTAATACAGGTAGCGATTGGTAATTAGACTAATTTTCTTGCCAAATGCGCGGATGGGTAGGTGTACAAAATGAGAAGGGGCAAAAATTGCTGTACGCTCCATCTATACAAGACTTTGAAGGCAATGGCACTTTCAAACCATCCGCGCACCTTATGGGAACTGGGTTTCAGCGATTTGCATATTGTTGTATAACTATTCTTTGTGCTATGATTCGTTCATTCGCGCAACTGCACCTTGAAAACCAAATACAGTAGCGCTTTCAGATTCCAGCGATTGCAATTCAATAAAATCCCTATTAGGGATCGAAACAGTGTTCTTGATTCTAGTTGGGTAGCGCCGGGCCAAATTGCAATTCAATAAAATCCCTATTAGGGATCGAAACTTTTTGACTCTTTGAAGTGTAAGTTCTAATTCATTTTCAAGGCAATAATTCGTCTACAGCTACACTAAAACCCAGTAATACTTTTTGAGTACTAACCACATCACCAGCTTTAAACCCCAAAACCTGATTATCAGTTATTACAAAAACTAACCGACTTTCAGGAAATACTAGCCAAACTTCCTCGCAACCAGACTGCAAATACTCCTGTGCTTTGAGAAATAATTCTTCAGCTAAATCGGTGGGTGAAACTATTTCAGCAATCAACGGAAAACTCTGTGGCAAGGTGGCAACATCACCAAACTGAGCTACCAATTCAGGCGTAAGATAAGCTACATCAGGACGGCGACCCTGTTTATATGTGCGACAAGGTACTTCAGTATACACTTTCCCACCTTGCTGATTGGAATTGATGTAACTTCTCCAGTAAAAGTAGATGTTGCCTTGAATTTCGCTATGTTTTAAGGTCATCCCTATTTTTTCTACTAGTTGCTCATCTACCCACTCCATCCCCTCTGGAGGATTTGCCATGAAGTCTTCTAATGAGAGGATTTCAGGGACGGTTACAACATCATTTTGTTTAGAGACTAACATTGCGATCGCCCACTTTATTTACGTAGAAAATAATAATTTTAATTGTTCTATTTGACATAGATTTTGTGGTGAAATGCATTTTTTAAAGCATTACCAAACTACCTTGTGCTTCTTCTTCAAGTTCATAACCATTAGCCAATTTTTCAATTGCTTGATCAATCATTGCCAAACCTTGATCTACCTTTTCAACTAAACTTAGCTGTCCTCGAAGTTCGGCAGCACCAACGAAACCTTTAGCATACCAAGTCATGTGCTTACGGGCTTGACGCACACCGCGATCGCCTTTATATTCCCACAAGGCTTGTAAATGATCTCTTGCACATTCCAATCGCTGAATCGGGGTTGGTGACGGTAATATTTCCCCAGTTTTTAGGAAGTGATCAATTTCTCCCACCAAAAAGGGATAACCTAAAGTTCCACGGGAACACATCACACCATCAGCGCCAGTTTGTTCTAAACATTTCACTGCCGCCTCAACGGAAAAAATATCTCCATTCCCAATGACTGGGATAGAAAGCACTTCTTTCACACGGGCAATCCATTCCCAACGGGCATTGCCATTGTATCCTTGAGCGCGGGTGCGTCCGTGTACTGTAATCATTTTCGCCCCTGCATCTTCCATCCGCTTGGCAAAGTCGAGAATAGTAATTTCGTTGTCATTCCAGCCAATACGGGTTTTTACTGTCACAGGTACATCAACAGCTTTTACTACTTCCCGTACAATTGCCTCTGCTACTTCTGGTTGCCGCAACAACGAAGAACCACCACCATTTTTAGTGATTTTATTTACCGGACAACCCATATTAATATCAACAGTATCAGCACCTTCGGCAACTGCCTTTATTGCTGCTTCTGCCAGAAAATCTGGACGACAATCAAATAATTGAATGCTAATTGGGCGCTCATTTGGGTCTACCTCCATGATTATGGGTAGCTGCTTGACATAATGCAACCCTGTAGCATTCACCATTTCGGTATACATCATCGAATCTGGTGCATAGCGACGCACAATCCGACGAAATACCATATCTGTCACCCCAGATAGAGGCGACTGGAGAACCCGACTTTTTACCTCAAAGGAGCCAATTTTGAGGGGTTGGGAAAGTCTAGCTTGGAGAATGGGGGAAAGCGAAATCATACAAAACAATTAAAAATTATGGGAATGGAAAATAGTAGGAATATTTAGGGGTAACTGTGATGAGTGCTAATTGTAGGTTAGGTATCCTGACTTGGAGGCTGTTTTTGCATTTCTTGCTGAACTTCTTCTAAACTCAAACCTAACTCTTTCGCTGTTTCTTCATAACTCAATCCTAATCTCAACAATAAAGGTATCATTCTAAACTTTTCTTTCAGCGCTCCTTCTTCCTTGCCTTCTTGATAAACTCGTGTTTGTTTCAAATCACTTAACCCAAACATACCTTCAATCTCCTCTCGACTCATCGTCGGAAACTTATAAACCAAAATTGTCTCTATTAATTCTAGTAACTGCCGCCGTTGTGGTTCAATGTTAATTTCTTGCTGGGTTCTGTCTATTAACCGCCTAGCAGATGTAATTGCTGTATCCTCTTCATCGATAACTAATTTCATGGTAGCAATTCCAACTGGCAGTGATGCAGTTTCACCTAATTCATTAAGATAAATGCGACTGATGCGATTGCTAGTAAAAAATTCGCTGTAATTGTTGATATCTGCTGTATCTAGACTGCGATTCGGATAGATAACTACTCCTCGCCATGAATTTTTAGGTTTATTTTTACGTAAGTATAAACAAATTTCGGAAATTAGGCGCGAATAAATTTCTGTGTCGGGTTGAAACTGGACTTCAACAAAGTAAATCGGATTTTCTTGCCCTTGTGTTGGGAGAAAAACACCATCTATGCGAAATGCAGTTTGCTTGATTTCAATTGAGGAGAATTTATAACCCTCTGCCGTTTGGGGTGAATTACCAATTAATTCAAAAAAAATGCCAGGAAGTTCTTGAAAAAGGCGATAAAAAATGCTGTCAGTTTTCACGCTTGGTGTATTGCAGTGATTTAAACCGTTAGATTTTACCGTGAAATAGCTAGTAACAGATTATTTAATTAGACTTAATAAAATGAGGAGCAATTTGACTTATATATGTTATGTCAATTTGTAGATAGTTTACTACGTCACTCTTTCAATACAAGACTAGACCATAGCAAAAAACCTATCAGTAACAGTCCCATAAATCCATCTAGCCAAATTAGGCTATGCATTTTCAAAGACATGGGAGCAACCATCGGGAAAAGATAATGGACTGGACTGGAGATACTAGTGATTGAGTATAAGACTAATAAAAAGTACGCTAACCAAAACATACTTTTGGTGTAAAACCAATATCCCAACAGTCCTACTGGAGTCATCGCAATTACAGTGCTAATTACTCCAACAGAAGTGAACCACTGTGGGCCGGGATATCGGCTTAAAAATAGTGCATTGTCTATGTAGTGTAGCCAAGTAGAAATAAGGTTGAGTGTGATGACAGCTAGCAGAATCGTCTGGCGAAACCTAGAAGTATCAATCATCATGTAAATATGCAATTAAAATGCGTAATAGTTTATTAAGCCGACTACGAAAAGCAATCGGCATAACAAATTCTTGATAATTTAGTTGCAATTTAGCCGTTATTTGCACCTTGAGGGGGACGCGAAACAACTTTTTTGGCTAAACCCAAAGTCTGCAAAACTAGAATGCTCCACCAAGTAACATCAATCTCCCACCAAGACAACCCAGATTTCGCCATGTGGGGATAAGTATGATGGTTATTGTGCCATCCTTCTCCATAAGTTACGATGGATACCCACCAAAGATTACGAGCGCCATCATCAGCATCAAAGGTGCGATAACCCCACAGATGTGATGCTGAGTTCACAAACCAGGTTGAGTGCCAAAGCAAGACACACCTGAGAAACACTCCATAGAAAACAAAAGACCATCCCCCTAAGGCATAAAGCAGCAGCCCAAAGGGTATTTGCAACAGCAAGAAGTAGCGATCCAGCCAGCGATAAAAGGGTTGTCTTGCTAAGTCAGGAGCATATTTTTTATAGGTGTCATAGTCAAAAAATTCTGGACGCGGGTAGAAAATCCATAGTATATGGCTCCACCAAAATCCTTTTTGGGCAGAATAGGGATCTAGGTCAATATCTTCCGTGTGGGCGTGATGCTGGCGGTGTCCACCTACCCAAAAAATTGGCCCACCTTGCAAAGCCAGCGCTCCAATGAGGGCGATCGCATACTCTAACCACTTAGGAACTTGGAAACTCTTATGGCTCAGTAGTCGGTGATATCCCAAGCAAATACCAATGCTCCCGAATAACCAGTGCAGAAACACTAGCAAACCTAATGCTGGCCAGGAGAAAAACCAAGGAGCCAGAAGTGCTAAGGCATGAAATACACCAAAAAATACCACATTTATCCACCTGAGTTGAGGTGAATTTCCTCTCTCAGGAGCGATGGTTTCGCCAACGCCTTTAGCGATCGCCCCAAAATTTGCGGTCATAAAAATTCCTGTTGATGAATGATCAAGCGATTTGCTTTTTCTTAGGTATAATCCCACAGGGATTTCCCCGCCCTGTATACTAGTCCGTTACAGGAGAGTAAAGCAAGTATCACTTACATTTGTTATGCTAGCAGAAATCTGATACCGATGCAAGTGCCACTTGCATTATTTTATGTCATCTCAACTCATTTCGACTCGTCAACGCCTAATTCAAGCTGCACTTGAGTTGTTTTCTGCTCAGGGAGTTAGCGCTACCACAACCCGCCAAATTGCTGAAAAAGCCGAAGTTAATGAAGTGACTCTATTTCGGAATTTTGGCAATAAGCATGGACTGCTTTTGGCTGTGCTGGAAGAGTCCGCAGCTTTTAAGGATTTAGGTGAATCGCTGGTGCGGCGGGCAACGCCTCCCGGCAATGTCTACCAAGCTCTTAAAGATTATGCAAGTGACACTTTACATACATTAGAACGAGTGCCAGAGTTCGTCCGGTCTGTGGTAGGTGAAGCCGACCAATTTCCGGCAGAAAATCGCCGCGCACTAGGCAGGGGAGTAACAGAGGCAAACCGCTATGTAGCTCAGTATTTAGCTACTGTAATCCAGCAAGGACACCTAAACACCTACTTACCGGCAGAGAAATTAGCTAGTTTGCTGAATGGGATGATCTTGGGATATGCCGTCATTGAGTTTACCAGCGAATTTCACGAACTTTGGGAGGATCGCGATGATTTTCTGGAAAATTTGGTGGAGTTGTTTTTACATGGAGCCATGTCATCTTCAGCAGAATCAGCAACTACCTGCTTCCAAGGAGGATTTAACACCACAGAAGTAGCTGATTTACCAGCTAGTTTAGTTAACGAAATTCTGCAACAAGCAAGGAAATCGGGAATCCGAGATTATGCTTTGGCTTATGTGTTATTTGGGGCTGGATTATCCACTACAGAAGTAATTCGCTTGGAACGATCGCACCAAATCAACGATCCTCAAGGGCACTTTTTACAAATCACAATCCCCGGATTTGTCCGTCAAGTACCTGTGAATCAGTGGATTTTGGGCAAACGCTACGGTTCTTTTACCAATAATCCCTTAATCAAATGGCTGAAAAGTCGTAAAGATGCTCAAACAGCCATGTTTTTGAATGAAACAGGCACACTCATGACAGAATCAGAGCTTGAGGCACGTTGGCAAATATGGAGTGAGAAATTATTAACTCCCCAAGGACAAACGCCAGCCATAGCACAAGCACAACAAACCTGGCGTGTAGAAATGTTAATGCGGGGAATCACCTTGGAAAATCTGATTATTTTAACAGGTTGCGATCGTATGCAATTACAACCCTATGCCCGCCGAGCTAGAGAAAAAGCCGCCCTAGAGCAAGCAACCCGTTTAGATCATAAGCCAGGATAGAGAGTGGAGATTTAAATCAGTTCACTGTTCACTGTTCACTGATAAATAGGCTTGTACTAAAACAAACTTGTTATCTGATAATGCAGATACTTGATGACTGATAATTAAATCGGTCAGCACGATGCAGTTAAATGATTAAGGTAAAACAACAGAGGTTTGTTTACCATTGTTGTTTGCACCATTCAAGATTGTAGCTGTACTCTCAGATGGGGATTGGGTGTTGCTCGAACGGCGTGATAATTTCTTGCCTTAACCCAATTTACGGCGAAAGCGATCGCGCACAAAAGTATCATAAATATAATTCAACTATAAGAATTCTATTTGATTGCGTGAAAAAAACTCAGTAGACCTTAATCTTCTAAAATCCTTTAGTTAGTGCCGAATGGAGTAACAGTATGTCTGAAGTAGCAAGTTCAGAGCAGGAAAATTCGGTTCTTTTGGATGTGGGTTGATTTTCGCCAGTCAGAACCCGATCCCATGAAGCAACTAATCTGGGGAATTACAGATGAACGAAAATCTTAAATCCTTGCGCGATAAATACGCTTAAGGTCATAAACAACACTCCCTTGTGCAGCACATCACGAAAGAGCTATTTAGTGGAACACACCCCAATAATCGCTCCTTTGATGAAACGGCGATTGCTTCCTCCACATTAGAAAAGCGATCGCTCTCTCAAGTCGATTAATTTCATTTTGATTGGCGATCGCTATTACAATCAAGAAAAGGGAATGAAAAGGATCTGACCTTCATATTCACCAAACTTACTGCAACGAACGAATAAATATAAGTCGTCAATGACCTGTCCGATCGGAGCCGTTGCAATAACTTCAACAACTCCAGGCATAGACAAACCTTTGTTGATTCGCTCATAAGCATGGACAGTAATCGTTGCTATATCATGAGTAAGCAAGATGCGTTCTTCATTGGCTGCCCACTCTAAGATAGTGGAATCATCAGTATGGATTAGACCTACATCTTGGACACGAACAATATCCAATCTAGGTAAACGTCTGATCAAGCCCCGCAATATCGAGCCATTGAAGTTCTCATCAGTCAATAGACGCACTGGCTATAATTCTCTTTGGGGCTGATAGCGATCGCCTAAGCGCTGCCTAAGATTAGCTAAATTATACTGCTGGACAAATTGATTTCGCTGTTGTTGAGCTTTTTTGCGGCGTTGCTCTAGGTAATTGTCGATTTCTTGGCGATGGGTGAGATAGTATGCGAGCGCTGCGTATATCTCCCCTAAACAGAGAACGGGATACTGAACAGCAATTTCTTCAGGTGTAGAGCCGTTATGGTATGTTGCTAGCAAGCTATCAAGAGTAACGCGGCTCTGACCAATGCGAATACCTCCAGCTTCATCCCAACGAAACGGTGGAGCGGTAACCTGAAATTCGATTTGAACGCTCATGGGGGCAATTCTTGGATTTGTGGTATTTCTGTCTTCAGTTTACTTTACCCGTTAAAGAGCGATCGCCCTGACATCAATATTCAAAATTGAGGAAAAAGACTGGAGGGGATGTAAGTCTTTCCCCTCCACCCCTTTTGCCCAATGCTCAATTAATTCAACGGCTCCATAATGGCTCTTAAACCGTTGGTATAGAGTGTTTTGAGCATTTCTTTCGCATTATATTCACTGCTAAATACTCCTGCTTGCATAACTCTCTGACCTTGCCAAACTGTGGAAAACGCACCAGGAGCAAGGTATTGCACTAAATCTTTATCCCTGTCAGTGAAGAGTGGAACTACCACGCGATAACGAATACCGAACTGTGTCGCAGAGTTACCGCCATAAGGAATACTTGCAGAACTTGTTTGCATATTGCGAGTATTACTAATGGGAATATTGTTATTAGGAACTGGTAAAAGTGCTGAAGCACTTGGAGCAGCACTTTGTAGTATTGGTAATGGCTGTTGGGTTTGATTCCTCATACTTGGAACTGCTGGCTGTGCAACTGAATTTGATGGGTACTTAGGAGCAGTAAACTCAATTGTATTCGGCTCAATCCGCACATAATTTAACTGTCGCGGATCAGGCAGTTCTGCTGGGCTTGAAGTTGCAACTTGAGTATTAGTTGGTTTTTGTCTAGCCAACAAGCTGGTAGGAGTAGGAAATCTGGCAACTTTAGAGGTGGGTTGCTGTTGATTTGATCTAGGCGTGGAAAGCGCTACATTGGCTGGTAACAATGGCAGTGTTTGACTGTTTAATTGTGCAGAAACAGGATTATTTGCGGAAATGCTGTTGCTAGTTTGTCTATTAGTACTTTCAGAGACTTCGGGAGCCGAGAAGGTGATTTCCCCCCTTGGTGGTATTTCTCGTAATACATTGTTGGGAGCCGGAGCAGATTCAGAAGTTTGGCTTGCTAGTGCTGTTGTACCGTTGATATCTACCTTGCCAGTGATGCGACTACTCACAAGGTTGTTACCAGCAGCAGAAATCACCTGTTTGGAAGCGCTGGCGTTAATGTCGTGGCGGGCATTATTTTGAAATGCATTACCCCCAGGTTCGGATGCACTACCCAAATCTGGCATTGCTTGGGCGATCGCAACTAAACCATCTTCTTTATTGTCTTGAATAATATTATTCCGTAAAATCGGGCGGGCCTTTGCTTGCACCACAATTCCCGATCTATTGTTCTGGATTTGATTTCCTATGACTACAGGAGCAGCATTTTGGGCAATATTGATGCCAAAACCCGTTTGGTGAAAGATATTTTCCTTCACTTGGGGACTGGAGTTACCAGCAATTGTCATGCCATTGGCTCCGTTGCGATCAAAAGAATTCTTACTAATAGTAGGTGCAGCATTACCACAGACAGAAATCCCATCTTGGGTACTGCCAGTAAATGTATTTTCTGCGATTACCGGATTACTTGATTCAACCCATAAACCGTAACCACGCCGATTAGGGTTGGTTATCGTTACCCCAGTCAGCAAGGTTTGGTTTGCTCCAACAATTGTGACGTTTTGACCGGCAAAGCTCCGACTCAGGTAATCACCACCTCCCTGAATTACAATGTCCTTACCTTGATTGCTAGGGTTACCTTGAATTGAAATACCCGGTTTCATAATTAAGGGAAATTCTTCTCCTGTATCGGCGCTATAAGTGCCCGTGGAGAGCATAATTACAGTATTGGCCTTAGCTAATCGCAACGCTTGGGTAATAGTTTTCACAGGAGCGGATTCGCTGCCATTGCCTGCACTGTCATCTCCACCATTGGGGTTGACAAACAGCACGTTAGCCTGAGAATTTGTTGTCTCACCCAGAGGTGCTGAATCTGGTGTCGATGGCATCTGAGCAATCGCACTACCCAGGAACGCCATACTTGCCGCTTCCATGCCAACGGTAAAAAATAATACTGAAAAAATAAAAAATAAAAGCTTTGCTGATTTCAGAAACCTCAGCCTTGCAGACATAACATCTACTCTACGGTACTTAGGTAACACACGGTAGTGAATCATATTTAACACAACTCCTCAGAAGTAACAATAACTTCTTATACTCTTAGAGAGTATTATGTCGATAATATTACTCAAATATTTACCGAGTGGCGATTTTTAATACAGGGTAATACAGCAGTTTTCTTTTGCATAAGGTACTAAAGTCACTGGTTTTGAGGCAGGAGGCAGATCGCGCAGCGTGTCGTAGACAAGGCAGGAGGCAGGAGGAAAAAGAATAATTTTATTTGTGAATCCTTGGTTCTATACCTCATTTAGTTGCAAAGTGCTGTAAATCCAATTCGCAATTCGCTTTTTCGCCTATTTGCAATTAAACTCAGCCTGACACTAGGAATGTCGACTTAAGCGCAAACCCTTTTAAAACCTTGTTTCCAGCCTATTGCTGGAAATAATTGTTATCGCGAAATACTTGACTAACCTTAGTGCGAAACTGTAGCTTCAAACTACCCTTATCACTGCCATTCGGAACATGAGATAATTCCCGTAACCCTCGATATTACGTTATTTTGCGTGTATTGTGCAAAAATTAAGTAAAAAAAAGCAAATTAATTAACTTATGGTTACTAGGACATATGATAATTCACATTCCGATGAAAGCACTAACGGGGTTGTTGTAATGGTCGAACCATACAGCCAAAAAGAGCAAATACAACAAGTTGTCTACCGCATTTTAGATGCCAATTTAGATCGCGCTCGTGAGGGCTTGCGAATTATCGAGGAATGGTGTCGCTTTGGCTTGAATAATGCCCAGTTGGCTCTGGAATGCAAGCGGCTACGACAAGAGGTAGCTAAATGGCATACCCCAGAATTGCGGACGGCGCGAGATACACCAGGCGATCCTGGG
Organism: Nostoc sp. FACHB-888; assembly: GCF_014696655.1. Classification (NCBI taxonomy): domain Bacteria; kingdom Bacillati; phylum Cyanobacteriota; class Cyanophyceae; order Nostocales; family Nostocaceae; genus Nostoc; species Nostoc sp. FACHB-888. The sequence continues at coordinate 62,309 of NZ_JACJQM010000005.1, forward strand.
ACTGAGTTAACCCATCCTCAAGAAGAACAACGAGCTAGTATCAAATCGGTGTTGCAAGCTAATTTTTGCCGTATAGAAGAAGCATTGCGGGTGTTGGAAGAATACAGCAAGCTTTATCACTCAAATATGGCTAAAGCTTGCAAGCAGATGCGCTATCAGGTTTATACCCTAGAAAGTAGTTTGATGGGTCATCAGCGCCATCAATTATTGTGGCGATCGCATTTGTATCTTGTTACTTCCCCTAGTGAAAATTTGTTAAACAACGTCGAAGCTGCACTAAAAGGTGGATTAACGCTTCTACAGTACCGCGATAAAACCGCCGATGATTCTTTGCGTCTGGAACAAGCTAGAAAACTCCGGCAGTTATGCCACATCTACGGTGCTTTGTTCATTGTTAACGATCGCGTGGATGTAGCTTTAGCTGTAGATGCTGATGGGGTGCATTTGGGACAACAAGATATGCCCATTGCTGTTGCTCGGCAATTACTCGGTTCGCAGCGTCTGATAGGTCTTTCTACCACAAATAAAGAAGAAATGCAAGGAGCAATTTCTGAAGGTGTAGATTATATTGGCGTGGGGCCAGTTTATGAAACTCCCACGAAACTAGGTAAGGTAGCAACAGGTTTAGAATATGTCAGCTATGCTGCTAAAAATTGTTCAATTCCTTGGTTTGCTATTGGGGGAATAGATGCCAATAATATCAATGATGTGATCGATGCAGGAGCCAAACGTGTGGCGGTGGTGCGATCGCTCATGCAAGCTGAACAGCCTACCCTAGTAACACAATATTTGCTTTCCCAACTCAATCGCATTAAACCAGAAATTTAAAAGAGTCATTAGTCATTTGTCCAAATTAAGTAACCAATACCTAATTCCCCATTCCCCATATTTATGTCTAATGAGATTACGGTTCAGGTAAATGGGGAAACCCATAGCTGCTCATTTGAAACTCTTTTACCCGATTTGCTCCAACAGTTGGGTTTCCACCCCCGTTTGGTGGCTGTAGAGTATAACGGCGAAATTTTACACCGCCAGTTTTGGGCGGAAAAAAAAGTGCAACCAGGCGATCGCTTAGAAGTGGTAACTATTGTTGGTGGTGGTTAGTTAATTTGAGCCAGCAAGCCCAAATCCTTGAGGCTACGTCGTGTAATTTCTATGCGGGCGGGTGCATCCTCTGCTTTATCCATATCAAGGGTTGTTGCGAAAAAGTAGACGTTTTTATTTTGCTCTAAATAACCCACGAACCAACCAACGTTTGGTTTAGTAGTCGTTAACCATCCCGTTTTTCCCCGCAGTGTGTAATCTGGAGTTTGTTCGCGTACCATAATGTCTTTGACAAGATTTATTGTCCTTTGGGAGAAAGGTAAATCGCCTTGATATAACCGTTGCAAAAACTTAATTTGCTCTTTGGGTGTAATTTGCAATAGCTGCTGTTGTAGCCAAAAACGATCAATGTCTGCGGCTGTGCCAATTTGACGGTTTCCGTAACCTACTTTATTAATAAATTGCTGCATTCGTTCATATCCAGTCCTACGTGCTAGTACTTGATAGAACCAAACAGTTGAATCTTTAAAGGCTTGACGCAAATTCGTATCATGATTCCAGGCATCAATTTCTCGATGAATTCCATCCCAAGTGAGAATCGCCACATCATCAGGAACTACGCCTGTTTCTAAAGCTACCAGCGCGTTAAAAATTTTGAATGTCGAAGCTGGAGCGATCGCAGTTGCATTACGTTTAGAATTGTGTTCATAAATGCGATTATTTTTTGAGTCGTAAATCAAGATAGAACCTTCACGCCCAAATTCTTGAAAGTGTCGCCCTAAATTTGGTGCTTTAACAATAGGAGGTTCAGATGAGGTTGAAGTCGGTTGAGCCAGAACATACATTGTCCCAAAGCTAATCAGACTCAATACAGTAAGACATCCAAGCACTGTGAAGATAAGTGATTTGATTCGGTAACGCCGAAGAAATCGCCTTATGCGAAACAAGATATTTTTCATTACATATTTAATCGAATCACACCTGAGATTCTACACAGCAATCTTGCTCATTTTCAAAACTATTTATGCCGTACTTTACTGCTATTAGTTGTTGGCGATCGCTCAACGTGAATTCATCTTCCAAAATCGCGTTTCACTCCTCTGATTTGTAAAGCGACCGATGCAGAGTTCTGCGCTTGGCTAATTCTTTACCTTTGCGGCCAAGCTGCTCACGTAGTTGCTGGTCTTTGCACAACCGATTGAAAGCTTGAAAAACTTCATAACCAGAATTGGGATTAACCAGTATCCCATTCTCTTCATGCTGAACTGTGTCTAGAACACTGCCTAAGCGAGGGGCAATTACAGGCTTACCGAAGTAACTTGCTTCTAAGTAAACCATACCAAAACCTTCCATATTATTAGGTTTAGCATCTAATAAAGTCAGCATGGCAAATATGTCGCAAGCAGCATAATAACCTGCTAATTCTCGCTCTGGCACATATCCGGCAAAGTGGACGCGTTTATGTACTCGCAAACGATGCGCCAGAGATTTCAGTTCAGATTCACTTGGGCCTTGACCACAGATTATATAGTGGACATCTACCCCAAAAGTTAGCAATAGTGGGATATTATCAATTACTCGGTCGAAACCTTCATGTTTTACTAGCCTTCCTATGGAGAGAATAACTATTGCTGATTCGGGAATATTGTACGCCTGACGCATACGAACACGTAAATCATCAAGGCTGCTGGGACTTGCTACATTATTACCAAATTTTTCTGGTCTGATTACTGGGTTAATGACATGGGTAGGAGTATCTAATCGGAAAGCAGTTCTGAGATAGTCTCGTGTATAAGAACTGTTACAAACAATACCTTCGGCTCTATGAAGTGTTAGTTTAAATAGCGATCGCAGTACGGGATTATGTAATGTACAAAGAAAATCATTGCCGTGCAGATAGATAAAAAAGCGAATAGGTAGAAAATAGCTCAATAGCAACAGCGAAGGAAAGTCATAGCCGTGGCCCCACTCTATATAACGGTAGTGATAGCGAAAATAGAGTTTGATTGCTAAAACAAATGAGCAGACAATATTGACTAAAGGTTTCAAGATACTTCCCACAAAGCCACTACGCCAGCATCTAGGATAAAACCAGCGATACACGGGAAACTCTTGACTTTCATCAAATACTTTATCTCCTGAGCAACTAGCCGCCAGCACAATTACTCGTTCTGGATCTTGGAGACAGCGATTATAGATATATTCCCCAATTACAGCTTCTTTCGGCAGAAATATCCGGGATATAACTAGGATATCTGGGTACGCAGCTTTGTCTCTGATTTCGGCTGTTAGTTGAGAAATATGTTCCATAACCAACTTGATAATTTTACTTCAAATAATTTTAAATTTATTTACAATTAGGATTACTTTCAAAACCATAAGTCTTATTTTATTTCTTTTAAAACCAATGTGGTAGACAAATTTGAAGGCTATTTTAGAAGATTAGCCAAGAAGATTATTTTTTATTGTGTTGAGTTTATTTTTGCTGCAAATTTCCCACTAATTGAGAACTTATGTGCATGATGAACAATAAATAAAAGCTAGCACTTGTAGCTAAATTACTTAGTAAAAAATTGTTGCGAAAATTACTTACATCCAATAGAATATCCTGAATAGTATAAACTATGGTGCCAAAATGCCAAAATTTTGGATAAGTATTTGATAGCTACTTAGTGTCTGGCTGCAATTACTGATAAGCATCACGGCTACTTGTCAGCCTGCTCAGTATACTTAAGTAAAAAGCGATGATATGTATTAAATAGGACTTTGATTTTAAAATATCCTCTTAGTCTTCTGACAAAACAAGTAGAGTTAAGTATTAAAAATTTAGTCAAAATAACCATTAAAAATTAGAATCATCTGTATAATTTAAGACTTTAGCCTAAAGTGCTAGTCCAAAACGTAGCAGCAATTGCCCATAGGCGTAGGCTGTTGTAGACATCGCAACTTTTTGTAAACATGAACATATCTTAAGGTACGGTTCCCCAGCCGAGAAATCCCCCCTGCGCTCGCTGCCTATCCAAGAGAAGACGCGGTAAATTGAATATGTAGCCTTTAAAAGTGAATGCTACGTGAATGCTACAAAGCAAGCTTTTACGGGCTGGCGTTAGCGACAGATTGAAACACTCCTACCAGCATGGGGAGAAATCATAAATAATTCCGTTTTCCAAGCGATTGTATTATGCGTAAAAAACTACAACAAACCATCAAACCACTGTTAAAAACCTTCTTAGCGCTAGGGCTGGTGTTAACTTTGGCTTTTAGTCACGCCGATGGAGCATTAGCGGCCCGCAGTGGAGGTCGAATCGGTGGTGGCTCCTTTAGAGTACCTTCTAGCCGCACCTATACACCGCGCACCTATGCACCTCCTGGCGGGGGCGGATACTATCCTGGTGGTGGTTTTGGTGGTGGTTTTGGCTTTCCCTTCCTACTTCCCTTCTGGGGTATTGGGGGAGGATTTGGTGGTCTATTTGGCATCTTAATCTTCTTTGCGATCGCTAATTTCTTATTGCAAAGTTTCCGTCGCGTCTCTGGCGGTGAAAGTGAAGAAGTAGGGTACAGCAGTAACTCTCCTGTTTCCGTGACTCGTTTGCAAGTAGGTTTGTTAGCTCAAGCCCGTGAATTGCAAAATGAACTCAACCACATTGCTGAAACTGCTGATACTAACAGCCCAGAGGGGAGAGCAGAAGTTCTACAAGAAGCCAGCCTAGCTTTACTGCGCCATCCCGAATACTTTGTGTATGCAGGTGGCGGCACTCAACAAGCCAGTTTAAATTCAGCTGAAGGTCAATTCAATCGGCTATTACTGGCAGAACGCAGCAAGTTTAGCGAAGAAACTCTTTCTAACGTCAACAACCAGCTAAAAGCAGCCCTTACCAAGGATGCTTTACCTCCGGCTGGTGAACTCGACAACCCTACGCGCCTATTTACCGAAGGCCCTGGTGAATATATCATCGTTACCTTGTTAGCGGCAACGTTAGGTAAGTTTGAAATTCCCACAGCGATTAACAGTGCTGATGATTTGCGTCAAGCTTTGCGGCAAATTGGTAGTATCCCCAGCGAAAGACTTTTGGCAATTGAAGTTCTTTGGACTCCGCAAGCTGAAAATGATACCTTGACATCTGATGATGTACTGGCAAATTATCCTGATTTGAGACTTGTTTAATCTTCAATAATTTCACGTTCGCGCTAAAACGCTAATACCTAAGTTGGTATCTTGGCGCGACAAATTAAGTTCCCCCTTGAGGGCAATAACTAGAAAACCGTTTGTCAATCACAAACGGTTTTTTGTATAACTTAGATATACCAAGACTTACGCACTGAAAACCGAAACCTAGACACCCTATAAACAAAGGGTAACCCTAAAAGCGCCCTTTTTAAGGGAGTTGGGGGATCTCTCTGCCTAAGTCCTATATACTTAACTATATTTTAGAAAAACTATTCCTAGCCAAAATTTTGGTATATTATCAAAGTGCATTATACGTAAAGCGTTATCTTATGCCTAGTGTTGAAGCCGACGAAAACCGAGAGCATCGCATTAAAACAGAGATCATTGTAGATGCTGAAGATAAAGAAGACAGGGCTATGGGTTGGTACTACTACCTTGAGGAGGCTCTGAATTTTCCCTTTATGGCTAAATGGGCTAAAAAGGGACGCAAGTCAGCTGCTGAGGAGAAACAAGTCGAAGTGCTGGGAATGGCCCCAGATGATGAGTGTTTAAAAGATATGCTTGTAGAAGTAGCTTACATTAATGGTAAGGATGATGATGTATATTCTGCAAAGTTATCTGAAATAACAGCCATTGATGTTGACAGTGAAACTCAAGAAGCGATCGCAGACTGGCTCTATTGGATTGCTAGAGGATATAAGTTTTGAATTCTAGGATAAATACCGAATGACGCGGCAGGGATTACCAGCAGCGACAACATTCTCAGGTATATCTTTGACAACTACACTGCCAGCACCAATGGTTGTTTTATCACCAATAGTTACACCTGGACAAATAATTGCACTGCCACCAATCCAGACATTGTTACCAATGCTAATTGGGGCAGCTAATTCTCTTCCAGAAAGACGGATTTCTGGCTCTACAGGATGATAAGCAGTATAAATTTGCACATAAGGAGCGCATAAAACATTTTCACCAATGTGAACTGTATTACAGTCTAAAATTACACAGCCATAGTTCATATACAATCTGTCACCAGCGAATATATTACTGCCATAGTCACAGTGAAAGGGTGGCACAATTAATGTTTTGTGGCCTATCTTTCCAAATAATTCTTGCAAAATTTGCTGCCGTTGCTCTTGCTGTTCTTCAGTTGTAGAATTGTACCTTCGCAACAGACGACTAGCTCGCTTGTTTTCGGCAGCTAATTCTGGATCTTCCGGCAGATATAATTCCCCTGCAAGCATTTTCTGCTTTTCGGTTTTTTCCATGACAGACTTATGGGGCTTGTTTTTGTTTAAGCTAATTAACTAAATATCGCATAAGTAGCTTTCCCCTGCCGTTTAGCTCGGTACATAGCAATATCAGCATCTCGCAGCAGAGTTGCAGGCTCCTCATAATTGCTAAAATTCCAAGTAATACCAATACTAGCTGTAGTAGATAATTGATATCCATTCAGGTTAATTGGCAATCGTAAGGAGTCTTGAATCCGTTTGGCAACATTGGTAGCGTCGTTAATGTCTTTAATATCTTCTAAAAGAACAGTAAACTCATCGCCACCAAATCGTGCTACAGTATCGCCACTGCGTAAGCACGACTCTAAACGTCTAGCGATCGCTACTAAAAAATCATCTCCTATTCCATGCCCAAAGCGATCGTTAATCTCCTTAAAGCCATCTAAATCCAAAAATAAAACTGCAAAATAATAATCGCTTCTGCGTTTACTACGTTCAATTGTTTGCCTGAGCCGATCTAAAAATAAAACACGATTCGGTAATGTTGTCAGTCCATCATAAAACGCATTACGGATCAGTTGCGCCTCCGTCTCCTTGCGTTTGGTAATGTCTTGAAAAACTAAAACTGTGCCACTAATATTGCCATTGTGATCGCGGATGGGTGCAATATTATCGCCAATCGCTATTTCTTTGCCATCTTTGGTAATCAGTGTACAGTTTTCTGGTAAATTGAAAACTTCATCGGCTTTGATTACATTTGTCGCCAAATTTTCAATTTTTTCTCCTATTTCTTTGTCAACTAAGTTAACGACTTCTATTAAATCTTTACCAAACGCTTCACTTTGCTTCCAGCCAGTGATTAGTTCTGCTATGGGATTCATCATTCGAATACAACCATTTGCATAAGTTACAATCACTGCACAGCCCATACTGTTAATAATTGCCGTCAGCCTCTGTTTTTCTTCGTATAATATTTTTTCGCTCTGATGTTTATAAAGTGCCATTTCAATTGCAAAATGTAAATCGCTTTCAAGAAATGGTTTGGCTATGTAACTAAAAGACTCACTTAGCTGATTTTTATGTAATGTTTTATATTCAGAACTATCCGTTAAATATACTACGGGCACATGGAACTGATTCTGGATAATATCCACTACGTCTACACCGTCGATTTCCCCAGCTAGTCCAATATTAATTAATACTAAATTTGGATGAGTTTCTGCTACCTTTTTTATTACTTCTTCACCAGAGTCAGTTATTTCTGAAACGGAATAACCTAATTTCTGTAAACTTTTTCTAATATTTGAGGCTAGAATTTTTTCATCCTCAACAACTAGGATTTGGCGAGCGAACATTTTACAATAACCTGTTTGCTAAGGTTAAGATTTTTATTATGAGTGTTAACTTTAACTAAAAATCCTTATTTTATCATAAACAATCTCTAGCTACCGTATCTTATTGTTTGATATAAATACTGACTAATCATCTAATAGCATCATGTTATTAAGCTGCCATAATTTCTGTGCTTATCAAAGCTAATTTTTGATTATTTAATGTAGTTAATATCATGCTATCAACATGAGATATAAATTCCCAGCAATCAAAAACCGATTTTTAAAGATACGCAATATTTTTTGGTAAAAAGCTATAAGCGATTATAGTATTTATTTAAAAATTAAGCAAGAATGACAATTCATTAAATTACTGCATATTAGTTTAATCTAAGCAAAAAAAATTAACAGAGTGTAATATATGTAATATGATATTAATATCAATTCACTAACTTACTACTAAAAATTAATCATTATCTAGGATTAAGCTGTTTAAAACTGCTTCATCTACAAATAATTTGGAGCGCAAGTTACCGTTTGAAACTGTTTTAAAAGTTTAATTTTGAGTCAAATGGTATTACTTAAAAATATTTATAAATTTTAATTAATACTTAATTATAAATACTGTTATCTGAAAATATGCAAGTTAAATGCTCATTAGCAGATCACATGATTTTTTAGTTTTATGAGAACTATCTGGTGCTGGGGGCGATGGCAAGAAAGGTTATATTTGTCAGATACTTCCACTCTCCACCTAAACCCCCTCTATTTGCTAGGTTATAGATATTGAGAAAAAACGTGTTTTATGGTTTAGTGATTGGACTTACTTTTAGTAAGTTCAATGCTAATTTTGCCACCAAAGTCTGGAATAGGTGCGGCAGGTTTGCTCAGAATGACTTGGACTTGTGTTACACGATCGCATTCTTGCAGAATAGAATCTGCGATCGTTGTTACCAATTTCTCTATCAAAGTAAACTTAGACGTTTTGACTAGATGTTGTATCAAGCTGATGACGCTGCGATAATCTAAAGTGTCTTCGATCGCGTCAGTCTTGGCCGCTGTGGAGATATCCAACCATAACCTCACATCCACCTCAAACCATTGTCCTAGCACCTGTTCTTCTGGCAGATACCCAGTGTAGCCATAGCAGCGAATTCCCGTTAAATAAATGCAGTCCATAAAAGTTTGAGAGCAAATTGGGCATTTTGTAGAAAGTGGAGCAAGTTTGCTTGGAGATTTTCTTCCCCACAAACTCGCGTGGCGGTGTTGGGTTCCATCTCCGCATTTTTCAAACTTTCCCAGATGGATTTTAAATTGAATTTCCCTAAATAAAATCTAAAATTTAAGATTGTTTTATAGCTATGTTTGATTTAATGCCGATCGCCTTTAGGAATGTTAATCAACTTTGGGCTTATATTTTAACAGAAACGCTAAAGCGGTTGGGATTGACGTGTGCCATCATTTGTCCTGGATCGCGCTCTACACCCTTAGCAGTAGCCTTTGCTCAACAAGCACCTCAGATTAAAGCGATTTCCATTCTCGATGAACGCTCCGCCGCCTTTTTCGCCTTGGGACAAGCTAAAGCAACCGGACGCCCTGTAGTACTAGTTTGCACCTCTGGTACAGCAGGAGCAAATTTTTATTCAGCAGTAATTGAAGCCTCATATAGTGGTGTACCACTGTTACTGTTAACTACCGATAGACCCCCAGAATTGCGAGATTGTCACTCTGGGCAAACTGTAGATCAATTGAGATTATATGGAAACTACCCAAATTGGCAAACAGAGTTAGCCTTACCCTCTGCTGATATGGGAATGCTAGCTTACCTGCGACAAATGGTAATTCATAGCTGGGAAAGGGCGCAAACTCCTACAAAGGGGCCAGTACATTTGAATATTCCTTTTCGCGATCCTTTAGCACCTCTTCCTGATGGAACCGACTTGAGTTATTTGCAATCACAGTTTCAACCAGAAGACTTTTTCGCAGGAATAGCAAACCCACTCCCCATTCCCTATTCACCATTCCCCATTCCCCAAGAATGGAAAGAATGCGATCGCGGCATTATTATCGCAGGTGTTGCCCAACCGTTGCAACCAGAAGAGTATTGTAGAGCGATCGCGCACCTTTCCCAAACTCTCAAATGGCCAGTGCTAGCTGAGGGACTTTCCCCAGTGAGAAATTATGCCGAACTCAACCCTTATTTGATTTCGACTTATGACTTGATTTTGCGAAATCAGCAAGTAGCAAAGCAGCTAGCACCCGAAATGGTTATTCAGGTTGGAGAAATGCCTACAAGTAAAGAACTGCGAACCTGGATTGATGCAACGCAACCGCGACGTTGGGTAATTGACAAGAGTGACCAAAACCTTGACTCTTTGCATGGAAGGACGACGCATTTACGGATATCTGTAGAAGACATCAAGGTAGAGGAGAGAAATTTATCTTTATCCTCAGACTATGGCAAGAAATGGTGTGATGCGGAAGCTAAGGTTAGGTTAGCTGTTGACCAGACGATGGAGAAAATAGATGAAATAATTGAGAGTAAAGCAGCTTGGTTAATTTCTCAGATTTTACTGCCAGGAACGCCTCTGTTTATTGCCAATAGTATGCCTGTGCGGGATGTGGAATATTTCTGGAAACCGAATAATTTAGGAGTGCGATCGCACTTTAACCGGGGTGCAAATGGCATTGATGGCACATTATCCACAGCTTTAGGAATTGCCCATCGACAGCAAAGTAGTGTAATGTTAACGGGAGATTTAGCACTGTTGCATGACACCAATGGTTTTTTAATCCGCAATAAGTTTCTCGGACATCTGACGATTGTGTTAATCAACAACAATGGCGGTGGGATTTTTGAAATGTTACCTATTGCCAAATTTGACCCACCATTTGAAGAGTTTTTCGGCACTCCCCAAGATATTGATTTTGCTCAGTTATGTGCTACTTACAATGTGCAGCATGAATTGATTACTTCTTGGCAACAGTTGCACCAAAAATTAAACCCACTACCAGATACAGGAATTAGGGTTTTGGAGTTGCAGACAAATCGTAAAAAAGATGCCAAGTGGCGACAGGATAATTTGAGGAGATTTGCCGCAGATATTTAGTATTTAAGTATCTCGTTAGATATTGCTAAATAGAAGTATGAGATATACCGATTAAGTCAAACACTTGATAATTCTAAATGTTAAGTTTATTCTTGGCATTACAGGCTTTGAGGTTTTAGGTATTTGGTGCTGCCAATATTCTTGTGTTTTACCTTTCATAATTAAAAGGCTACCATGAGTTAAAACCAACTCTACTTTTTTTAATTTTTTATCGAATTTATGCCTAAGTTGGAATTTTCTTTCACCTCCAAAACTGACAGAATAAATAACTGGATATTTACCTAATTCTGGCTCATCATCAGAATGCCAAGAAACACTGTCTTTGCCATCACGGTAAAGATTGAGAAGAACACTATTAAAGGAAAATTCTGCTATATCTTCAACTCTCTTCTTTATTAATAACAACACTGGTGTCCAAGGCATTGGATTCATTTTAATTTTTGAATATGTATAACATTTACCAGTGTCGCCATACCATGCAGTCAGTCTGGGTAAGTTTATCTCTTTGCCATAGCATTTTATTTTGTCTTGCTGCCAATTAACTTCTATAAATAACCTCTGGAGTATTTCATCACTTTCCTCCACTGTAAAATAGCTAGGATAGTATGTAATTTCTGCATCAGGTACAGAAAGATGGTCTATCTGCAAGTGTGAACTATGTGCAGATTGCTGCCAGAGGTTCAGGCTTAATTGATTATCGGTATCATATTTCATTCAATAAATGAAATCTTTATTTTAGGTTATTGCTTAACGCCAATACTGGATACAACATTCCAAGTCAAACGCGGCTTTCTGCTTTCTTGAATAGCATCATAAATTTGACCTAAATTGCTTGGCTCTTCACTAACTAGTCTATCACTCGCAGGTATCGCCCTCATCCTCTGCGCCTCCAGGTAAAACTTACCCGCTTATTTCACCTTGTAACCACCCTTCCAAATCAGCAAGAGTGGAGAAATCCAACAAAGCATCAGCTAAAGCTTCTAACTGTTCCACCGATAACCCTTGAATCTGAGACAGAAGCGCATCAGGAAGTGCACCCACAAGCCGGTTTAACTGTCGTAAAACGACCTTTCTTTCTCCTTCTTCCTTTGCTTCCCGAATCGCCCGTGGTTCTTCCAAATTCAGTCCCAACATCGCTGCAATCTCCTCTCGACGTGTCTGTGGGTGAAACTTACCCGCTTACTTCAACTTGTAACCATGCTTCCAAATCGGCAAGAGTAGAGAAATCCAACAAAGTATCAGCTAAAGCTTCCAACTGTTCCACCGATAACCCTTGAATCTGGCACTGAAGCTGTTCAGGAACAGCACCTACCCGTCGGTTTAATAGTCGTAAGATAAGCGATCGCGCTTCTTCCTCTCGTCCTTCTTCCTTTGCTTCCCGAATTGCCCGTGGTTCTTCCAAATTCAGTCCCAACATCATTGCAATCTCCTCTCGACTTAGGTTAGAAAACTTGTAGACGATAATCGTCGTCACCAAATCAATTATCGCTTGCTCCGACTGTTGCCGTGCTCGCTCCAGCAAAAACCGCGCCCCTTCAACTGCTTTCGTTTCAGAAGTAACATTTGTCAGCAACATCAAACCCAATCCCAAAGATTGTTGTCGCAAATCCCCCAACTCATCCAGATAAATTCGCTTGACTTGACCACTTTCTAGCAAAGCGCGGTGAATTATTGGTTTGGAAGGTTCAAAACTGCCAGAGCCAAAAATTATTACTCCAAACCAGTCTTCGTAACGGATAGAGTGGCGGTAGAGGAACAAAAATAATTCGCTAAAGAAGCGGTGATATAAATCTTCATCTTTTTGAAACTGGACTTCAGCAAAAAAGACGGTTTTGAAAACTCCATTAGCCGGAGGTAAAAACACTCCATCAATCCGAAACGCGGTTTCTTTCACTTCAACCGATTCAAACTGGTAGTTTTCCGCTTCTGAGGGTGGTTCATCTACTAGTTCAAACAGTAATCCCGGAAATTGCTTGAACAATTTATAAAAGATGGTGTCACGTCGCATTTTTATTCCTCAGCACCCAGACGATTACCAGATTGTAAAGGCTTGAGACACCAATTTTAGCGTAGGCGTAGCCCACCGTAGGTATCGCTTGTCCCTGCGTCCGCGATAAAATTCTCAAGCACAACACCGCATTCCATACCAATGCAAATTAACTGGCAAACTGCCAAAACCTACGAAGATATTCTGTATCAAAAAACTGATGGCATTGCGAAAATCACCATCAACCGTCCCCATAAACGCAATGCCTTTCGTCCTGAAACAGTCTTTGAACTGTACGACGCTTTCTCTAATGCTCGTGAAGATACTACTATTGGTGTTGTCCTATTTACAGGCTACGGCCCACATACTGATGGCAAATATGCCTTCTGTTCAGGTGGCGATCAAAGTGTGCGGGGACATGCGGGTTATGTGGACAATACTGGCATCCCCCGCTTGAATGTCCTGGACTTACAACGCCTGATTCGTTCGATGCCGAAAGTGGTGATTGCTTTAGTAGCTGGATATGCGATCGGTGGTGGACACGTCCTACACTTAATTTGCGATCTTACCATTGCCGCAGATAACGCCATTTTTGGACAGACTGGCCCGAAAGTCGGCAGTTTCGACGGTGGTTTTGGAGCCAGCTATCTCGCCCGCGTTGTGGGGCAAAAAAAAGCTAGAGAAATTTGGTTTCTCTGCCGTCAATATGATGCACAACAAGCCCTAGAAATGGGCTTAATTAATTGTGTCGTCCCAGTCGAACAACTAGAAGCAGAAGGTATTCAATGGGCGCAGGAGATTTTAGAAAAAAGTCCGATCGCAATTCGGTGTCTCAAAGCTGCGTTCAATGCTGATTGTGATGGACAAGCTGGTTTACAAGAACTTGCTGGCAATGCCACCCTACTCTATTACATGACAGAAGAGGGTTCTGAGGGCAAACAAGCCTTTCTCGAAAAGCGGCCACCAGATTTTCGCTCTTTTCCTTGGCTACCTTAAAACTGCAAAAATCGCACCCTTTAGCGGGGTGCGATTTTTGTATATATCAACTTTTACAGCACTAAAAATTTTAAAAACAAATCTTATTTTAAGCAAACTACAAAATTAGTTCAGTAATAATGGATGACTAAATAACCACTGCTTTAGTCTTTATCTGTTCAGATACAGAGGCAGTTATTTCCTCTACAGGGATAAGAGCAGCATTGTCTAAATTTGAGGCTAAGGAATGAGAAGATGTTAAAACTGGGGCTGCATCTGGCAAACTCCAAGCATCTTCCAAGGTTTCCCAAGAAGGTGCAAAAGGTGGAAGCGCCAAAGAGCAAGCCTTCCAAGTTCCTTGAACTGGCGCTCCCAATTGCTGGCACGTTCCGCCACGGCGACCTTCTGGCTGGTAATGACGGCAATATCTACAGGCAGATGCTAAAAATTTAATGGGTTTCATTTGGATTTATTTTTAATGCCGTTTCCGGCTGAATCTCACCTTTATATTTTGCTTCTATATATAAAGACGTATAAAAGCCAAAAAGCCATTATTTTCTATAGGTTTCAGCGATCCCGACGAAAAAATAAACTTTAGGATATTTTTATATTCTTGTTATATTTTTAAATAATGCTAAGAGCGGTTACCTATGGATTTTGGCTAAAACTTATTAGGGATCAAGACTAGAACTAAAGCTTTTGATTTCTTTAGCCTTTTAACTTCCTCGTTAACAATAGCTTAAGGCATATAATTTCAGATAAATAGTTTGCTTTTATTACTACATTCGGCAGATTTTAGCAGCAAAACACATTTTTTCTTAAGAATTAGAACTATTTTATGTGGCAGCAGCAAGCTACTTTAAGATAAATTCTGCTTAATAAATAATCGCTAACTATTTTGCTTTTAATTTAGATCAGGACTGATTACCTTCAAAACTGTTTAGCCGCACAGACAGAACAGACTTCCCAGCGCTGGAGTTCACCGGGTGGGGTGGGAGATTCACATTGGGGACAAAGGGGTAAGCCATGCGATCGCGATCGCATTATCTTCGCCCAATGCCCAAAAGCAGCATCCACACCCTTGGCGGGTGTAACATCAGGATGGCTAATCTCATCACCAAGGTAACTGGGATGCTCATGGGGCGAAACCGTTTGTTGTTGTTTTCTCTCCACAGATGGATTCTGCCAGCCAGCAGTAGAGAAGCGAATATCAACCAAAGGCGTTGGTAGCTTTTTATTCAACTTTAAAAGCAAAGACGTGCGACCAAAAGTTAGGTTTTGCGCCCAAGCAGCACTAGAAGTTGCTACCGACAAAACATCGCGTTGAATCGACAATGGTCGAGTATGTGCGGCAACCACTGGGCCAACAACTTCTGCCCAACACTTGAGCAGCCGTTGGAATGGTTGTTCTTGCCACTTAGCCTGCTTTTCGAGAACGCCTAAAATATCATTAATTGATTTCAACGACATCGTTAAAAGTTTGAGTGGAGAGTGAGGAAAAGGTAGGGGAGCAGGGAGAGATGAGGGGACAAGGGGACAAGGGGACAAGTCCTCTTTCCCATGCCCAATGCCCAATCCCCAATCTATCTATTTAGATAATTTTCGCTACTATTGTCACAAATATATCTAAAGTTAATTCCAGCAATTTACGTTTGAGGCACAGAAGCAATGACTCAAAACCCCCTAAACGGTTCCGATTCCGATACTCAATCGTCTAAAACACCTGGGTTGAAACCGGCACTAGCAGCAGCACTAGCGAGTTTAGAGGTGCCCCTAGATCAAGAGTTAGCTCGATACCGACGCACGCGAACTGGTTTGGTGTCATCAAAGCAGCTGCGTGTTGCAAGTTACATGAGCAGTCAACGGCTGGGGTTGACTGTCATTCCTACAACATCGGGCATAACTCAGTCATCAGTAACAGAAATTAAAACTGAGGTGCCACCTGCGCCTGCATCTGTACCTGTGAATCCTCAAATAACTTCAGCGCCAGCTACGGCAAAAACCGATGTACCACCTCCACCTCCGTCTTCTATAGTTGTGAATCCTCAAAGTAACCCAGTGCCCGCTACGGCAAAAATTGAGGAACTAAATAATCTCAACGTGCCCTCGACCCCCAATTCTGCTAAAACACAAACTCAACTTCCACCACCCCCGCCCAACTTTAGTAGTAGCATCGTACCAGTACTCGTTAAAGATACTAAGAGCGAAAATCTCTTGCAGCCAAATGACACCCCTAAGCACCCAGATGACTATTTAGAATCTAGTGAAGCACTGCTGCGAAGCCTGACAGAAGAACAACCAGAAACTAAAAAACCAAGTAATTATAGTGACAGTCTGCTATCACCTTTGGGTATTGGCTCGATGTTGCTGCTATTGATGGCGAGTCTTACCTTGGGTTATGTAGTATTCAATCCCAAAGGCTTGTCACAATGGAATTTAGGGAAGTTGTTTAACGGAAACTCGTCTCCCTTACCAGAAAATGCTGAGAAAGTTGGGAGTAATGTCCAACCTCAGATCCAGTCACCAAAAACATCTATACCCAAGTATCCTAATCTAGCTGCCCAAGAGTTTCCAGAGGTGAGAAGCCCCAATGATCTAGTTGGCTTAACACCCAAAGTCCAATCAACCCTCGCAGTAGTGCCTAATCCAGCCGTTCCTCAAAACCCCGTAAATCCTCAAGCGGCATTGCCTGACCCCAACACAGCCCTAAAACCGACAAATCCGATCGCTTTAGCACCAGTACCAACGGTACAGCCCTTGCCTCCCTTGAATTTGCCTCCCACTTCAACGGCAAAAACCTCGTCTAACCCAATCGCCACTTCACCAGAGCCGGATGCAGAAATCAAACCAGCAACAGATGGGTTCTATCATGTAGTGATAGATAATAAAGACAAAGCTTTTGCCTCAGCACGGGAAATCATTCCCGATGCTTATTTATCACCTAGCAAAGAATTGGTTTTTCTGGGTGCTTTTAAGACTAAAGAGCAAGTACAACAACATATAAAATTGTTAGAGGCAAAGGGAATCAAGGCAAGGGTTCAGCAGCCATGAGTTGTAAAAATCTACGATACCATGAGATAACAGTCCTGAGTCATGAGTGCTGAGTCCTGGATTAAGAGTCTTGAGTTAAAAGATTGCTACGCCATTTAAGGCGACTGCTCTGCGTAGGTCTTACTAAACTACATCAGTACGCAGTAGTTTTTCTTTACTCAGCACTCAGCTAATTGGGGTGTGGCATCCAGATTATACGCTGATGAGTAATTATCAAAACTCATTACTCAGCACTGAATTTCGTGAATGGAGAGCCGACATGGAATTAATCAAGCGTATCCTGCGGGTAATTCGCGCTAATCTCAATAGTTTGATTGGTGGTGCGGAAGATCCAGAAAAGATTCTGGAGCAAACTGTCCTAGAGATGCAGGAAAATTTGGTGCGGTTGCGGCAGGGTGTAGCACAAGCGATCGCTACCCAGAAACGCACTGAACGACAGGCAGCAGCTGCCAACTCTCAAACGGAAGAATGGTATCGCCGCGCCCAATTGGCCCTGCAACAAGGCAACGAACCTCTAGCACGGGAAGCTTTGACTAAGCGCCAAGCCTATAAAGAAACCACTACAGCCCTCTTTTCCCAGATAGAGCAGCAAAACGATATAGTAGCTAGGCTAAAAAAGGATATGCGATCGCTAGAGTTAAAAATTTCCGAGGCGAAAACAAAAAAAGATATGTATATTGCTCGCGCCCGTTCTGCTGAAGCGTCTTCTCGCCTCCAGGAAATGCTGGGCGGAGTTTCTGCCACCAGCAGCCTGAGTGCCTTTGAGCGGATGGAAGAAAAAGTTTTACAGATAGAAGCTCAATCAGAAGCGATGTCTGACGACAAGCCGCTTTGCGTCTACGCTCAACTCAGTAGCGATGACTTGGAAACACGATTTACTTCCTTGGAATCTAGTAATAATGTAGATGCTGAATTGGCAGCGATGAAGGTAGAGGTTTTAAACGGGGCAGAAAACACACAGCACAACAATCTCCTCACCCAGGAAAATCAGGAGACACAGCCTCCGCAACAGCAGTTACCCAAAACTCAAGACTCTTGAGAAACAGGCAAGGGAGCAGGGGGCAGGGGGCAGGGGGAAATGACCCCATCAAGAACTGTCGTGGAATGAGGGAGAGAACATGGGTCTGAATTTCCCACTCAAGCAAGCGTGGTTATCATAAAGAGCCGGAAGCTAACGTAATAGGTAGGTGGGACGAATCCCAATTCTTTTCTATCTCCCCTGCTCCCTGCTCCCTGCTCCCTGCCCCCTGCCTCTTAGTTGAAGTTTGGCTAATTACCCCACTTTGGAGATATCTTAACAATTAAGAGCTGTTTGAAGGTACTGATTCAAACCGGAAAGATTACATTGAAATAGGTAGCTATTAAAAAATACAAAAGCTAACTGTCCAGCAAAAAGCGTAAACCACACAAGGAAAAACAAAGTTATGGGATTATTCGATCGCATTAAGCGAGTAGTTAGTTCTAACCTCAACGACCTGGTTAACAAAGCCGAAGACCCCGAAAAAATGCTAGAACAAGCCATCCTGGAAATGCAGGAAGACTTGGTTCAGCTGCGTCAGGGAGTAGCCCAAGCGATCGCCGCCCAAAAACGCAGTGAAAAACAGTATAATGATGCCCAAAATGAAATCAATAAGTGGCAACGCAATGCCCAACTAGCGCTGCAAAAAGGTGATGAGAACTTAGCAAGGCAAGCTCTAGAGCGCAAAAAAACTTATACTGACACCAGCGCCGCCCTCAAAGCTAGTTTGGATACCCAAAGCACTCAAGTTGAAACCCTCAAGCGCAA
The DNA here is from genome assembly GCF_014696655.1 of Nostoc sp. FACHB-888. NCBI lineage: Bacteria > Bacillati > Cyanobacteriota > Cyanophyceae > Nostocales > Nostocaceae > Nostoc > Nostoc sp. FACHB-888. Next base: position 80,996 of record NZ_JACJQM010000005.1, read on the forward strand.
CTTAATCCAGCTGGAAAGCAAGATTTCTGAGGCTAAAACCAAGAAGGAAATGCTCAAAGCTCGGATCACTACTGCTAAAGCCCAAGAGCAACTCCAAGGCATGGTACGTGGGATGAATACCAGCAGTGCAATGTCTGCCTTCGAGCGGATGGAAGAAAAAGTCTTGATGCAAGAATCCCGGGCCCAGGCACTAGGGGAGTTAGCAGGTGCAGATTTAGAAACCCAATTTGCCCAGTTGGAAGGTGGTAGCGATGTTGATGATGAGTTGGCAGCTCTAAAAGCGCAAATGCTACCACCCGCCACTCCAGTAACTCAAGCACAACTGCCACCGCAACAAGAAACCACTGCTCCTAAGTCTAATGAGGTGGTTGATGCGGAGTTGGATTCCTTACGCAAGCAATTGGATCAACTGTAAAATTGGTAGAAAACTTATTTGAACCAGTCCCACACCTGTTGGTTGTGGGATTTTACGTCATTAGTCAATAGTTAATAGTCAAAATCACTATGAATTATTGACTATTAACTATTGGCTACTTTGGGATAAAGTATTGTGTGTGCCAACTTTGATCGCCCCCTGATGGAGACTGCAATGAGTAAGGCTGTAATCACCATAACTGATGCTGAGTTTGAAACAGAAGTGTTAAAAGCTGAACAGCCTGTATTAGTTTACTTTTGGGCTTCCTGGTGTGGGCCTTGTCAATTGATGTCGCCCCTAATTAACTCAGCTGCTACCAAATATAGCGATCGCCTCAAAATCGTTAAAATGGAAATTGACCCTAACCCAGTGACTGTTAAACAGTACCAAGTGGAAGGTGTACCAGCCCTCAGATTATTTCAGGGCCAGGAAGTTTTGATATCAACTGAGGGAGTCATCGGCAAAGATAAATTACTCGAACTCTTAGATACGCACTTAAATAGTAATTAGTCATTGGTCATTAGTCATTGGTCATTAGTCACTTAGTACTGAGCATTGCCGTAAAGCCTGCGGCATAGCTACGCTTAGGGCGCACCCTCTCCAAGAGTTGTATTGGACAAAGGACAAATGACAAATGACTAATGACAAAGGACAAATGACTAATATGCAATTTGCAAAGCGTTTACAACCCCTGCAATCTAATGTATTTGCTGATATGGACAGAGCCAAGGCAATCGCTTTGGCATCTGGACAACAAGTAATTGATTTGTCGCTGGGGTCTTCTGATTTACCAACTGAGGCACACGTCATCGAGGCGATCGCCCAGTCTCTCTATGATCGCAGTACCCACGGCTATCTGTTGTTTAACGGTACCTTTGGGTTTCGCGAAGCAGCAGCCAAATGGTACGAACAAAAATTTGGTATCAAAGTCGATCCTCAAACTGAGGTATTACCTCTAATTGGTTCTCAAGAAGGTACAGCCCATTTACCTCTAGCAATACTCAATCCAGGAGATTTTGCACTGTTGCTCGATCCAGGTTATCCCTCCCATGCGGGGGGGGTCTACCTAGCCAGTGGTCAAATCTATTCAATGCCACTACGGGCAGAAAACGCTTTTTTACCAGTGTTTGCTGATATTCCTGCCCCAGTCTTGGCCCAGTCGCGGATGATGGTATTAAGTTATCCTCACAATCCCACTGCTGCGATCGCTCCTTTATCTTTCTTCCAAGAAGCTGTCGCCTTTTGTCAGCAACACAATCTCGCCCTAGTTCACGATTTTCCCTACGTAGACTTGGTATTTCAGGAAACTGGGGAGTGGGCAGTGAATTCTTCCCAATACCCAATACCCAATACCCAGTCCCTAGTCCCTTCAATTCTGCAAGCTGATCCAGAGAAAAGCGTCTCGATTGAATTTTTCACCCTTTCCAAGTCCTACAATATGGGCGGCTTCCGTATTGGCTACGCCATCGGTAATGCCCAGTTAATTAACGCCTTACGCCAAGTAAAAGCAGCCGTTGATTTTAATCAGTATCGGGGAATTTTGAATGGTGCGATCGCAGCCCTGACTGGCCCTCAAGCTGGGGTAAAATCTGCTGTCGCTACCTTCCAGCAGCGCCGTGATGCTTTCATCACTGCTTTACACCGCATTGGCTGGAATGTTGCCACTCCCAAAGCCACAATGTACATCTGGGCAAAATTGCCTTCAGCTTGGAGTCAAAACTCCATCGAATTTTGTACCCAGTTAGTCAAACAAACTGGTGTAGCCGCTTCTCCAGGTGCTGGCTTTGGCAAATCCGGCGAAGGGTATGTTCGTTTTGCCTTGGTGCATGAGCCACCTTTGTTAGAAACTGCTGTGGAAAGAATGGCTGAGTTCCTTCATTGAATTTCTTCTTAAACTGAACAGCTACATCAACCTCGGTTAATAAAAAATCAAGAGTTTGAAACCCGCCCGCGCGGGTTTTGACTGTGTAGACATGGTTTCTAACCGCCGATTTCAGGTTAAGTTGACACCAATGACAGAGTGCGCTTTTATTATGTATGTTTTATAACTTGCTAAATTTAATAAAATATGTAATTAGACGTATAAAAATATAAAAACATTCGTCATTTTTTCATTGATAATCAACACTAACTTTACCCAATCAAGTCTCCCCGTTTCTTAAACTGGTTTTGTACGCTCAACTACCAAAGATGGCTAACAATGCATGGTAATCCTTCCTCTAACGTGGAGCTTTGGTATAGCAGCGAAAACCCAACTTCTAACGTTGGCTTCACCGCCACACAAGGAAACTACAGCGCCACAGTTAGCAGCGTTACTGCTAGTGATTGGAATAGTTTTGGTTCGCAATGGCTGGGTGATTTGTTGAGTGCTTATACTCCATTCCAGTCAGTGTGGAATGGGTTTTCAGCAAATACCCAATTATTAGTAGCAAGCTACTTTCCTTTATTGGGGATGGGAGATCCTAATATTGGTAGCTTCCAATTCGGTCAAAATGGCGGTGTAGAACTGACATTAGTTGGTCACTTGGATGTCAAGACTAAACTCTCAAATACACTTTCTACTAAGCTTGCCGAAGCGTGGAATGGAGGAGTTAAATTATTATTTTTAGGTAAAACAAGTTTACCAACCGCTTCAGAAGTTCAAACTAAGATTTCATTACTGAAATCACTACCCACATCGCCTACGCTGCAAAGTCAAATAGCTCAACTGACATCATTCAAAGATGTACTTACCCTGCAAGCGACATTAAACGCTTACCAAGGTGAAATCGGAGCTAGTGAAATTGCCAAGGTAATTAATGGCAATAACACTTACTACGCCTATAGCTTTAACCCTACTGCATCTGGAATTACAGCCTCTGATGATGGCATATCCTACAGCGCTTTTTACACTTGGAATACGCCTGGATATACACCTCCTTCAACTCCAGTACCAGAACCATCAATAATACTAGGTCTGCTCGGTGTTGCTGGCGTTTTTGCTACACAACGCAAATTTAAAAAAGTATCTATTTAACGTAAGTTCGACAAGTCTTACTTGACCTCTCCCCCAACCTCTCTCCGTGTCGGAGAGGGGAGCAAAAAGCTGAATTTTTCGCGTTGCTCCTCCCTTTGCGAAACGGAAAGGGAGGCTGGGAGGAGAAGTTCATCGAACTCACGTCTATTTAAGATTGGGGATTCAAAACGACAAATAAGTAAGGGAGCTAATGGCTCCCTTTTTTTATGAATACTTCCTTCTAGCTAGAAGATAATTTAAAATTTTAAGTTAAAAATTTTTAAAACTAAAAATGAATAGGTTGTGAGAGCCTACATCTTTATGCCCTACCAATGTATTTGTAAGAGGGTTTTCATGAAATGGTATTACTTAGCTTCACATATAGATAAAAACTGTTTTACAAAGGGCAATTACCTTACCGTTATTCCAGTATTGCTTAGGTGGCTTTACTCATCAAAATTAGACTATTAAAATTTTAAAAGCAGCATTTTATTTAAAAACTATTAAATATAAAAATGACATAAAGAAAATTTTAAGATTTAATTAAACAGTTATTAATCTTATTGTTGTAAATTATAATAGTACAGTTAAATTGAATTAATAACTAACTTTTAGTAGATTACATAAATAAGTTTGTATTGAGTTCACTATTTAAATGCAACACCGTTTTAGTTTATGGTAATAATTGTTGGCTTTTACTTAAGATAATAGGTAGCAATGACAGCACAATTACTCAACATAGATCAGCCATTGCGGTTACACAAGGTTAGACGAGTTTTGCTAGTTGAAGACCATTATCTCAATCGGATGTTGCTGAGTGACTATCTGAGTTACTGTGGGTACGATGTCCAAAGCTTATCAGAAGGCTCTACTTTTTTCTCAACTATAGATAAATTTGAGCCAGATTTGATTTTATTAGACTTAAAATTACCAGATATTGACGGTTATTCGCTCTTAAAACAAGTCCAGCAAAGACCTGATTTGTCAAGAATACCTATCATTGTCGTTTCAGCCTTCGCTTTTAAAGCAGATCAAGAACTAGCTCTGAGTTTAGGCGCACGTCGCTATTTTGTAAAACCTTTAGAACTGAAGGATCTCATTCTTACAATTGAAGAAGAGTTGTCTTTTAGCCATAGATAAGCTTTTCTGCTGGACGTGCATTTATTCCGCTTTTTGCTCTGCAATAAACTCTTCCACTTCCTGACTAATATGTTGCATAGAACTGCCAATTGTTGAAATTTTATGTTGTACTTGCGCTAACAACAAAACTACTGTTTGCAGTTCATTAAGCGTTTCAGCCATAGCTTCCCGGTACTGGGCTTCAAAGTCTTGCGGATTCATAGTTTAGATATTACTTGAAATTATTATAATTGCTATATTTCTAATCATATTCGTAAATTTAACTTACTAAATCCGTTAAATCGCTTAATGTTATAAGTTTACATAAAAGCCAAAAATATTGTTTAATAATAAATATTTGGATAATATTTATATAATTGATGTATTAAAAATATAATTAGTTTTAATAATCAAAACATAAGCTTATTTTACTTAATAGAAAAATTATTTATATACAAGAATAAATCTTTAAATAAGAAATCATTGCCAATTTTAAAATCTTAATTATAGATTCAAAAAGCCAAATTTTTATTCTGACAGTAGTAGTCTGCAACTAAGGTCACGGCTAGACAAACTCTCATCTGCTTCAAAGCTCTGACGCTTGCAGCAGAATGTCTAGTAGCGCAAGGCAGAAGTTAAAAGTCAAAAGTATTAGGAAATAAGGTCTTTAGGGCTTTTCAATAGTCTGCTTATTTATGCCGTGCTGTACTAATACACTGTGGCGGAAGTTTGCTTATCTTTAACAAGGGGATTTTGCCTCAAGTCTTGTTAATTGAGATGGTAGCTGGATTTACACCATGCTTGCTGTACTATCTCAAAAACCGAGCCATCCTGGGGGAAGTGCAGACTAAAAGCCTACCTAATTTACATTTACTTGATAAATACTCTGTTAAATCGGCAGGAAAAAATAATTTTTCTTAAAATAGAGAAAGATTACCTAATTTTGGTTGTGGCAATATCTACTCAAATACTACCACTGGTTAAAGAACCAGAACGACTGGAAAACCGTCTAGCTGAAATTCCACCGGAACCGGGGGTTTATTTCATGCGAGACAGTAGCGATCGCATTATATATATAGGTAAATCACGTAAGTTGCGATCGCGTGTCCGTTCCTATTTCCGGGATGGCTACAACAAAAGTGAACGCATCGCCACGATGGTGAAGTTGGTGGCAGAAATTGAATTCATTGTCACTGATACCGAAGCCGAAGCGTTAGCCCTAGAAGCAAATTTGATCAAGCAGCACCAGCCATACTTTAACGTGCTGCTCAAAGATGATAAAAAATATCCCTATCTCTGCATCACTTGGTCAGAAGATTATCCGCGAATTTTTATTACCCGTAAACGTCAATTCGGCAAAGAAAAGGATAAATTTTACGGGCCTTATACTGATGCTGGTCTTTTACGAGAAATTGTCCGCCTGTGTAAGCGCATCTTCCCCCAGCGACAACGACCTCAACCACTTTTTAAAGACCGTCCTTGCTTAAATTATGATTTAGGGCGTTGTCCGGGTGTGTGTCAACAGATGATTTCACCAGAAGAATATCGCAAAATTGTGCAAAAAATAGCGATGGTGTTCCAAGGGCGAACTCAGGAACTGATTGATATTTTGACTCAACAGATGAACGCAGCAGCTGAAAACTTGAACTTTGAGTCAGCAGCGCGGATTCGTGACCAAATTTCTGGGTTAAAGTCACTTACAGCCAATCAAAAAGTTTCTTTACCAGATGATACAGTTTCGCGGGATGCGATCGCACTGGCAGCTAACGAACAACACGCCTGCATTCAACTATTCCAGATTCGTGCTGGACAATTGGTAGGACGCTTGGCTTTTGTGGCCGATGCTCACGCAGAACCGGGAGCTATTTTACAACGAGCTTTAGAGGAACATTACCAAACTGCTGACTCAGTGGAAATACCTTTAGAAATTTTGGTACAGCATGATTTACCAGATAGCGAAATATTGGCGGATGTCTTAACTCAACGTAAAGGTAAAAAAGTCACAATTTTGACTCCTTTGCGGCAAACTAAGGCAGAATTAATTGAGATGGTAGAGCGAAATGCCCAGTATGAATTGCAAAGAATGCAAAAATTAGGCGATCGCAACGACCAAGCAATGCAAGACTTAGCAGCCATTCTCGATTTACCAGATGTACCCCACCGCATCGAAGGTTATGATATTTCCCATATTCAAGGGTCAAATGCAGTAGCTTCGCAAGTCGTATTTGTCGACGGATTACCCGCCAAACAGCATTATCGCCACTACAAAATTAAAAATCCCACTGTGACGGCGGGACATTCAGATGATTTTGCCAGTCTTGCTGAAGTTATTGGGCGGCGGTTCCGTAAGTATGGGGAAGATCCACAGTTGTCACGTTTGGGTAATCCAGATTGGCCTGATTTAATCATGATCGATGGCGGTAAAGGTCAATTATCATCAGTTGTCGCTGTTTTGCAAGAGATGAATTTATTAGAAGACTTGCGGGTTGTAAGTCTGGCGAAGCAGCGAGAAGAGATTTTTTTACCGGGAGAATCTAAACCCTTAACAACTGATTCAGAACAAGCAGGGGTGCAGTTGTTGCGGCGGTTGCGGGATGAAGCGCACCGATTTGCAGTGACTTTCCATCGTCAGCAACGCAGTGATAAATTGAAGCGATCGCGTTTAGATGAAATTCCTGGCTTAGGACATCATCGACAAAAGCAACTACTAGGGCATTTTCGCTCAGTTGATTATATTCGCCAAGCGGCACCCGCACAACTTGCTGAGGTTCCAGGAATCGGGCCGCGTTTGGCTCAAGAAATTTACGATTATTTTCATCCTTCTTGATATGCGTGAAAAGCATATGACATAAGTAGTTGAAATTTTCAACGAGTGAAGTCTTAATTCCAAGGCAGCAGTATTATTCAGCATCTATGCTGTAGTATCGATTTTCAAAAGTCGTCGAATTCTTCTGTGCTTCCCTAGAAAGCCAAAGCATCACGTAGAGGACAAAATATTGTTGTCTTTCTTTTTCGTTATAATTCACAAATTTTTCAGCCTGTTGATATCGCTCTAAGAGGATGTTTGAAAAGTCCTTTTGTTGGTATCAAAAATTTTAGATCCCTCTAAATCTCCCGATAAATTGGGAGACTTTGATTCCGGTTCCCCCCTTTTTAAGGGGGGTTAGGGGGGACCTGAAAGTGCCTAAAGTCACAGCGAACACTTTTCAAACAACCTCTAAGGCTTGCCGAAAGTTCTTTTTTGTAACTTTCTCTCCTAATGCTTGAGATAGCAATTGCCATAACGTAGACCCTACATCCTTCTTTATATAATCAAGGCAGTAGCCGCGATCGTTGGCAAACTGTTCGTATGTCTGATTTTCAGAAGATGCTTTTATGATATTTAATAAATTTTCTTTTATTGATTAGTTTTTAAAAAATTTTATTTAAGCTTCATTTTATCTTTAAATTTTTATCATCAAAGCATCCTTTAACCACAAACCTAAAGGGGCGATCGCTAATATTCACTGTAGAAACACTTAGTATTTGCTGCCTGATACTACTTAACAACAGTTAGCTATACTTGTAAACACTACATTGCTAACCCGTGTGCAGAAATCACACGCTAAGAGAATCTTGAGCGAAAAAAGCTGTTACTTTAGAAGTTCGCTAGTTTTAATGAAACTACTTCACCAGAATTAATCTTAGTAAATCTTGCTAACAAATATTAACTAAATCTTAAGATAGATATTTTGTGACTAAATATACAGTAATTTCCGGGTTTTAATTTTTGAATACAAGAATAGCTTTTTTTGTATCCGTCTGAAATGGCTATAAATTAGGCTCTCTCAAGGCATTCCTGATAGGGATCAGTAAATATCTAAACAGCATTTAATTAAAAAACAATTTATGTATCTAAAGTGGGAGGGTAATATCACTGAAATCATAGGATAATATACAAAGATATCAAAAAATTTTGAAATCTGAAATTTTGTTTAAAATAATCAACAAATATTACAGCAGTTTGTTAAGTTGGGTCGAACCAGAATTTTTACTGGTTTAACTTCTACCTTTCCGAAATAAAAAATAATTACAACCAGGGGTTTTAAAATGCAGATAGTACAAAAAATTTACTGCCCCAATTGTGGCAGCAAAGCTGAACGTTATTATATTTCTGATAGTCAATTAACTCGGACGCAATGCCCAAGTTGTGACTATTTAATGATTAGTTGCACTCGCACTGGCAAAGTCATTGAGGCTTATGCTCCAGGAATTATTGCACACCGCTAGATAAGAAAAATTAAAAATTGGAGAATCTTTTCTCTAATTTTTAATAATAAAGCTATTGCTCAGAAATTTTAAAGACTTTACAAATTGTTTTTCTGTTGTCTGAGTTGTTGCTGTCGTATCTGTTCTTGTAATCTTAATTCTTGCTGTTGTCTAATTTGTTGATCTTGTCTGAGTTGTTGCTGTTGTATTCTTAATTGTTGCTGTCGTGTAAATTCTTGCTGTTGTAGTCTTGTTTCTTGCTGTCGTATTCTGAGTTGTTGCTGGCGTATCAGTTCTTGCCGTTGTTGTGTAAATTCTTGCTGTTGTAATCTCAGTTGCTGTTGTAGTTGTGGTTGCTGAAACTGTTGCCGAAGCAATGTTTCATTCAATTGCTCTTGTGTTTGCTGATTTCGCTCCTCTTGTTGTCGTCTCATTCTTTCTTGAAAAGACTCAGGTAGCTGAGGATTCGTCGGAATCATTTGTGCATAAGCAGGAGAATTAATCCATAAAGCTTTTGCAAGCACAATCAATAATAGCCATGCTTTAACCATTAATAAGCGATTCAACATACAATTATTTCCTCAATTGTTATATGGTTGGGTTTAGCGTCGCTAAACATTTAAAATGTCAATATCATTACCCTATAGCGAATCTCGGTTGAGTATAATTTTTCCCCGTTAGGGCTTGCACGATGCCTCCGGTGGGCTACACTAATGTACTTAATATTCTCCAGTCCATAACCTTTTCTAAATATCAGTACATTCAGAATAGCTTTCTAAATCAAGGTTATATCCAGTGCATTATCTTAATTTTGCATAAAAATACTCTTTTTTAGATATTCAACTTAATTAAATTATACATTCAACTTTTTTACGTGGTTTGCCGCATTTACGTAATTCATCTACCTGCCGTCGGTAGGTTAAAAAAGGTATTTCAGGCGGTTTTTACACCATAGATAAACAGAGATAATTCTCAGGATACATCTACGTTTATCTGCGGTTTCATGTTTATTGATAAAATTGACTGCAAGAGGTTTAATTCTTACTTGCTCTCAGTTGTCCACAAGCAGCATCAGCTTCTAAACCACGAGAATAACGAACACTAACAGCAGTATTTTGCTGCTTAAGGACGTTGACAAATGCTTCAATCCGATCGCGGTTAGGGCGTTTGTAGTCTACTTCTTGAATAGGGTTGTAAGGAATCAGATTCACATGACTTTGGAATCCTCGCAGGCGTTTTGATAATTCTAATGCGTGTTCTGGTAAATCGTTGACACCAGCAAGAAGAACATATTCAAAGGTAACGCGCCGCCCAGTGATTTCTACATATTCCCGACATTCAGCCAATAAATCTTCTAGAGGATAGGCGCGGGCGCTGGGTATGAGTTTTTCTCGTAGTGCTTGGTTGGGTGCGTGAAGACTAACAGCAAGAGTGATTTGCAAATTGTTTTGCGCGAACTGACGAATACGATCGCGAATACCAACTGTAGAAACTGTAAGCGATCGCTGCCCAATACCGACATCTTGATTCAAAGATTTCAAGGCTGCTAGGACATTCTCAGTATTCAACAAGGGTTCACCCAATCCCATAAATACGACATTGCTAACTCGTTGCTGAAAATCTTCTTGCACAGTCAACACCTGATCGACAATTTCGTGCCGTGCTAGGTTGCGCTTGTAGCCTCCTTTACCAGTAGCGCAGAAATCACACCCCATTGGGCAACCAACCTGAGTAGAGACACAAACTGTTAAACGGGATTTTGGGCCATCTCCCCTTTCTCCGAAGGTGGGGATGCCAACAGTTTCAATAATTTGATCGTCTGCTAATCGTAAAAGATATTTGACTGTGCCATCGGGAGCTTCAGATCGGTAATGTAAAGTTGAGCGCCCAATAGGGATTTCAGCTACTTCTTTGCGCCATTGCTTAGAGAAGACAGAAATATCAGCTAGCGATCGCACTCCCTTGTCATAGATCCATTCATGCAGCTGCTTCCCTCTGTAAGCAGGTTGTCCTTGCTGCTGCACCCAAGTGGTTAACTCCGCAAGAGAAGCACCAAGAAGGGGAGGAATTAATTCTGATTTTACTGAGTTATGTAACTCAACTTGAGATACAAAAGGCGTAGCAGACATAAAAAATTAAGATTTGATGTAGGATCTCTATCCTACACCTGCCAGATTAACTTAGACTTGACCAAAGAAGATGGGGAATTACCCAAAAGTTGTGCCGTTCCAGCCCCACATCGCACCCTTAGCGTCTGCAAACTCTATATAAATGCGATTTTTAGGCACACCTAGAGTTTGGTTAATCTGCTGGCAAAAGTCCTGACTCATTGCTGCGGTTTGATCTGGCTTCATTGTGCCAACGCTCTTAATTTCAATGTAGCAAACTGGGTCTGTATTCCCCGCAAAAGTCATGGGAATTTCTGATTCAAAAGCAGTCATGACGTATGATTCTGGTTTTCCCAAATGTTTCGCTAACTTGGCTGATAGATTTAAAAGCATTGATTCAATTTCAGCTTTTTGAAGAGCAGATGCAGAAGTTTGCACTTTAATTAATGGCATAGTAACGAATTGGGATTTTGGATTTTATTCACATTGTTAAGTTTACCGAACCGCAAAAGAGATGAGGGAGAAGAAAAAAGAATTAATCACCAATGCCCAATTTTTACTGGTGAGATGAGCGGAATAGATGACTATGTTCGGGATGATATAAACGCGATCGCCCTTTTGCTGCGGATAGTGCTGGGCTGATGATATAAAGTGTAGTGCGAATTAGTTTTTCTTTATGAGTGCAGTCTGCCATTTCATTAAGGGGGACAACCTTGATTTTTTCATCGGGCCATCCGATGCGAAAGCAAATTGCAATGGGGGTTTCGGCTGGATAGTGTTCGAGTAGTTTAGCTTGGGCATTTTCGACGTGACGCGCACTTAGATATAAGCAGAGGCTAGCCTGATGTGCTGCGAGAGAGGCTAATTCTTCAGTGGCGGGGACTTCTGTACGTCCACTGATGCGAGTCAAAATGATAGTTTGGACTAAACCGGGGACAGTCAGTTCTACTTTGAGTTTGGCAGCTGCGGCTTGGAAGGCGCTGATACCAGGTATGATTTCAAAACGAATATTTGCCTCTGCGAGGAGGTGCATTTGCTCGTGGATGGCGCTGTAGAGACTAGGATCGCCAGAATGGAGACGGACTAAAGATTTGTGCTGCGATCGCACCCTATCGATCATGATCGGCAAAATCTCTTCTAAAGTCTGATTCGCAGTTCTAATTATCTCCGCATCTTTTCGGCAAAGTTCTAAAATCTGTTCGGGTACTAAAGAATCAGCAAATAAAATCACATCAGCAGCAGCCAGTAGCTTCTGCGCCTTCACCGTTAATAAATCAGGATCTCCAGGGCCTGCTCCCACAATATACACAGATGGTTCTATGGCATATAGTGTTTTTTTATAACTTAGGTTTTCTGTATATTCACTTGTAGAAGAACACACGGCAATCCCTCAAAAACTTTTTTGATATTTTCTCAGTATCTTTCCGGATTCACCCTCTTTCCCTAGTAGAGAGTAATGGTAGATGCACCCTGGTTAAGCCCTAGAGAATACTCTGGGGCATTTTTTATTTTTTGGGTATTGAGCATTGGGCATTAGTTATTCTTTCTCCCCCTGCTCCCTCATCTTCTCATTCCCTCACTTCCCCATCTCCCTTGGGAGTAGGCACTACATCGGGTAAAGGGCGTTTGAGTAAGTAAAGCCAAGCTAATCCAACTAATCCAAATAAAATTCCTAGACTGCTGACTACTTGTGCTATCCGTAACGGCCCTAGCATCAAGCTATCAGTGCGAAAACTTTCAATCCACAAACGTCCTAAGCTGTACGCTGGCCAGTAAATTAAGAACAGCGTGCCTACCTTCAAACGTGGCTTACCGGATAAAGGCCGGAAAAACAACGTTATGAGCAGCGCAAACACCATTAGATCCCAGAGAGACTCGTACAGGAAAGTGGGATGGAAGTAATCGAAACTCGCATACTCTAGAGGACGATGCTCTGGTGGAATATACAGCTTCCAGGGTAAATTTGTCGGATCGCCAAAAGCTTCAGAATTAAAGAAATTGCCCCAACGTCCGATCGCCTGCCCTAAAATCAGTGAAGGCGCTACTAAATCTGCTAGCTGCCAGAAAGAAACCTGCTTGATTTTGGCAAAGATTAACGCAGCTATAACCCCACCAAGAATCGCTCCATGAATAGCAATACCTCCTTCCCAGATAGCAAAGATTTTTCCTGGAGTTGGGGCATATTTTGGCCACTCAAATAAAACGTAATATAGCCGTGCGCTAGGGATTGCCCCAATCAACAACCAAAAGAATAAATCGCCTAGCAGCTCAGGATTAACATTACGGCGTTTTGCCAAATGCTGGGAAAGTATGACGCCAATTAATACTGCTGTGGCAATCAATAAGCCATACCAACGGATACTTAGTGGCCCTAATTTCACCAGAATGGGTCCTGGAGAAGTAAATTGAAACGCCAAGGGCAAGGTGGGAAAATCCAGTGCCATGAAAAATTACCTAGAAGAGTTCGTTAACTACCCACGCACTTTGCTAAGTACGGAGTTTCTTGCATCTCGAATGCTGGAACTGTACTTAAATCCTCCACAAGTGGGGATGTAGGTAAAAAACCAGTATCCATATTTAGGAGTCTAATTCCTAACGCCTAGTTGAGCATAACTTGTACCACCAAAACAATTGAGTTTAACATCCTTCCCCAAAGCGCAAGATGGTAGATTTGAGTAGGTTAAACAAAACTGCTTCGATATAATCACCTAAACAACTTTGATATATTTAAAATTGTGATTGCTATTTATCCTGGTAGCTTCGACCCCATCACCTTGGGACACCTTGACCTCATACAGCGCGGTAGTCGGCTGTTTGAGCGGGTAATTGTCGCTGTACTGCGGAACCCCAACAAAATGCCACTTTTTAGTGTGGAGCAACGGCTAGATCAGATCCGGCATTCTACACAACATCTACCTAATGTAGATACAGACAGCTTTGATGGTCTTACCGTCAACTATGCCCAAATGCGACAAGCACAAGTTTTGCTTAGGGGTTTACGGGCTGTGTCAGATTTTGAAGTGGAGCTGCAAATGGCTCATACCAATAAAACTCTTTCTACCCAAATAGAAACAGTTTTTCTTGCAACCTCAAATGAGTATAGTTTTTTAAGTAGTAGTGTGGTAAAAGAGATTGCAAGGTTTGGTGGCTCTATCGATCATCTCGTTCCCCCACACATTGCCCTAGATATATACCAATGCTACAATCACAACTCTCCAATGTTGAACCCAATCTCAACGGAAGCAATCCCCCCCCTCAAGAATATGTCGGTGGAGAGGGAAGCATAGATATTCAGCAGGAACTCAACCGTCTAGAAGAAATGGTTCTCTCTAGTCTCAGGATTCCGCTGACGGGACGCACTCTCATAGATGAAGAAAAGCTGCTCGATCAGCTTGACTACATCCGGCTTGCTTTACCATCACTGTTTCAAGAAGCAGCGGCTATCCTCGACCAAAAGGACGAAATTCTGTTGGAAGCGGAAGAGTATGGACAGCAGGTTGTTGAGGCCGCGCAAGCAAAAAGAGCGCAAATTTTAGCTGAAAGCGATATTATTCAACAGGCAGAACAAGAAGCTGAACAACTGCGGCGACAAGTGCAGCAAGAGTGTGAGGGAATAATGCAAGAAACCCTCACCGAAATTGAGCGCAAGCGGTATGCTTGTCAGCAAGAATTAGACCAAATGCGACAAACTGCGATCGCTCAGGCTCAAGAAATTGAAGATGGTGCTGATGCTTATGCTGATGGCATTTTAGGAAATATCGAGCAGGATCTCAAAGATATGTTGCGAATTGTTACCAACGGACGGCAACAATTGCAAATTGATAACCTCACGCAGCGCAATTCACCTCCTAGCAAGAAAAAATAAAGTATAGTTTTAGCATTTACCAGTTTGGGCTGACAGGGTTATAGAGAGATGGTTTGATGCATTTTTATAATAGAGATGTAATGTACACATCCCGTTTGTACAAAAAATGCTTTGCTAGAGGTGCAACAGTTGATTGAGCTAGTTGCGAATATCAAGATATAACCAGGTTTTATCCAACGAGACCCAAAATTTCTCAGGTTGTACAGTCAAACTAAAAGAAGAAGGTCTACTCTGTTTGTGAGCCACGTCTGCTTGGCACATTTGCAATGTTTTCTGCCAACAGAGGAATATTATGCTAACTAGGTTGAAAGTTTCTGGTTTTAAGAACCTTGTCGATGTTGATGTCCGCTTCGGGCCATTTACCTGTGTAGCTGGGACTAATGGGGTTGGTAAATCTAATTTATTTGATGCTATTAGGTTTTTGAGTGCGATCGCAGATCATTCTCTCATTGAAGCTGCCTTGGCTGTTCGAGATGAAGAAGGCCGAACGGCTGATGTACGTAGCTTATTTCACCGGGTTGGTGACGAATATGCAGATGAAATGTCCTTTGATGCTGAAATGATTGTGCCAGAGGAGGGTGTGGACGATCTAGGGCAAAAGGCGGAAGCTAGTATTACTTTTCTTCGCTACTCTATCATCCTCGCTTACAGATCGGATGATGGCTTGCGGTCTTTAGGTTCTCTAGAAATCATCAAGGAGGAGTTAGTTCATATCAATCTTGGTGATGCCAAGAAAAACTTATTGTTCCCTCACAGTGTTGAGTGGCGTAAATCAGCAGTTAAGGGGCGACGAACTTCATCATTTATTTCAACCGAGGATGACAAAGGAAAGACAGTAATTAAGCTACATCAAGACGGTAGGAACGGGAAACCCCTGTCTCGCCTGGCGATGAATCTTCCCCGAACCGTGCTTTCTGTGGCTAATGCTGCGGAAAGTCCAACAGTATTGCTGGCGCGACGGGAAATGCAATCCTGGCGGCTGCTTCAGTTAGAACCTTCAGCACTACGGCAGCCAGATGAATTTACATCGCCTACAAAATTAGACATGGATGGTTCTCACTTAGCTTCAACACTCTATCACTTAGCACGGTTCAACAAAAATCATCCAACAAATGAACTGTCAGAGGATGAGGCTGAAGCACAAGTTTACAGTCAAGTTGCGAATCGTCTAGCAGAACTTATTGACGATGTGGATGAAGTAGGAATTGACCGAGATGAACGACGCGAAATTCTGACGCTAATAGTTACTGGCAAAGATAGTACATCACATCCGGCGCGGGCGCTATCAGATGGAACTTTGCGCTTTTTAGCATTGGCAGTTCTGGAATTAGACCCACAAGCACAAGGTCTTTTGTGTTTGGAAGAACCAGAAAATGGTATTCACCCAGAGCGTATTCCCAAAATACTCCAACTACTTCAAGACATTGCGACTGATGTTGATGAACCTATTGGGATAGATAACCCACTCCGTCAAGTAATCATCAACACACACTCACCTTCGGTAGTTATGCAAGTACCTGATGACAGTTTATTAGTTGCGGAATTAAAGGAAACAATAAATTTAGGGAAACGATTTAAGCGAGTGTCGTTTGCTTGTCTACCTGAAACTTGGCGACAGAAAGATCCAGAGGGCGTCAATGATGTACCCAAAAACAAACTACTTGCTTACTTGAATCCGGTAGTACTTGATGTATCAGAGCCTGATAGCAATGAAAAAGTAGGAAATATCCAGCAATCAAAACCAACACAACCCAAGAAACGTCGAGTTGTAGATAGAGCCGATCTTCAGCCACTAATTCCCGGTTTTCCTATTGAATTGGCATGAAAGAACTTTGCTACACTTTACTGTCAGACGGCAGTTCAGATAAAGCACTGATGCCTATCTTGACCTGGTTATTACGAACACATCAGGTTGAGTGTGCTATCCAGTCTAATTGGGCGGATCTGCGACGCTTACCCAAACCACCGAAAAAGTTATTACCACGCATCATCAACAGCTTAGAACTCTATCCTTGTGACCTGTTGTTTATCCACCGAGATGCAGAAAGAGAATCACGCGAAAAACGGATAACGGAAATTCTAGAAGCGTTAGAAGAAGCAGTTAAAAAATCAGTGGTAGTGCCACCTCATATTTGTGTGATTCCGGTGCGTATGCAGGAGGCGTGGCTGTTATTTGACGAAACTGCGCTACGCAAGGCGGCAGGCAATCCTTGTGGACGTAAGCCATTACATCTGCCAGATATCCGTAAACTTGAACAACTACCTGATCCAAAAGATATTCTCTATAGACTTCTGTGTGAAGCTAGTGAGTTGACAGGTCGGCGGCTAAAGCAATTCTCGGTTAACGAACGTGTACACCGATTAGCGGAACTCATTGATGACTTTTCACCACTACGAGCTTTATCTGCTTTCCAATTACTAGAAACTGAAATTCAACAAGTTATAAAAACAAACCCTGTGTTTTTATAATATGAATGTAAAATTTTGCATTTTCAGAGTATATTTGCAAGATATCACTATAAGGTATACGTGAAATCATTCACTAGCATACCGGGAACTAAACTACCTCCAAGTTGGCGACTTTCATAAGTACCTACTTCGGGAATGAATTCTTGAAAATCGGTCAAATCTACTAAGTTGTTTCCCCAGAAGCGATAGAGACTTTCATCAAAACGTAAATTTTCAATGGGGGCAATGATTTCTCCGTTTTCTACCCAAAAACAAGCATAACGGGTCATACCTGTGATTCTACCAGTTTGGCGATCGCTCCAATTTAAGTAATGCAAATTTGATAGATACAATCCTGTATCCAATCTCGGAAGAATCTGCTCAAATAGTAAATTTCCTGGACTCACTTCTGGCGCACGTAGAGTCTCTGAACCATTAGCACCATTGGCAATTTTTTGATATTCTTTAGCAGTCCGAGAATTCACCAAAGTATTTACCAAACGTCCTTTTTCTATTACAAATAACTCCGGTGCTGCTATTTCTCCTAATTCATTAAATCGTGGCACTAAGCCTTGTTGAAAGTTTTCTTTCAAACTAAATCTTGGGGAAAGTTGTTTTTCTTGACGCGATAAAGCAGCCAAAGCACTATTTCCTTGTTGGATATCAGCTTCGCCTATTGCTCCCCAAGAAAGCATCAGTAATAAATCTGCAACAGCAGCAGGTGCAAAATATGTTTTATATTGTCCCCGTGACAATTCTTTAGCTGGGCGAGCAAGCAATTCTAGTTGCTTTTTGCCTTCGCTGATTTTGCCTATATAAGCAGATTCATCCCAATCACTCCCTGCAAATGTACCTTTAACTGCTTGTCCAGAGGTGGAAAACAGAGAATAATCTAAGGTAAAAGAATCAGTAGCAAACCAGTGTTTTTGACCGTTGGAATCACCGTAAGCTTTAACTACCAGTCCTCCTGCATATATTCCTGTAAAATCCAATTCAGCAACTAGTTCTAGCACAGTTGGTACTACTGCTTCCGCCGCCAATAAATTTCCGAAATGTATTTCTCGACTGCTATTATTGCCTGATGGTAAAACTAGATACGGATCTATGGGTAGTAAAATAAGTTCGTCACGTAGTTCTTGCAAAGCAGTATATGCTAACTGCCAATCTACATCCCAATTTCCAGTAAAGGGAAACTGCCGAACACTGCTGCGCTGATCTGCCATCAAAGTAAGTTCGATCCAACCATCAGCAACACAACCCGTTTGCCGCACCTTGGCATGATTGAAACGAGTAAATTGACTTCTTTCACTGCTGAGTTTCACAGTGAATTGTTCACTTTCGGCTTTTTTAATTAGTAGAGTTTCAATTAGTTGATTAAAGCTGACTTCTAATGCAGATAATTCTTCAATTTTCATAGATATTAAATATTAATAAAGAATAAGGAGGGTGAAAGAAGGGAGTTAGGAGTTAAAAGTTAGGGGTTTAGGACTTACGCACTGTACAAATGCATTGTGATGTGAATTAACGAGCTTGAGGAAGTTTTCAGGCTTTTCTTAATTATCCTGCGATGCCTACGGCGGTAAACTACGTAAATAGACGATGCGATGCTGTAGGGGCACAGCATTGCTGTGCCCTTACAAAAGATATGGTTTTTAACCTTGAACCATATTTTGTGTTTTTGTCAATGGGTAAGTTCTAGAGTTATATGTTGAAGGTTTTTTAATTTAAAACTCCTAACTTTGTCAACTTCCTCCACCAAAAACTTCTACATTAGCAAATACACAAACAGGTGAACCGTGTCCTACCCAAATAGCTTGATTTGGTTCACCTTTGCCACAATAAGGAGTACCATACATTTGCCAGTTGTCAGTACCTCCTACTTGGATTAAGCTATGCCAAAATTCTGGTGTTGTTGCCCGATAATTGGGATTACGGAGGGTTTTGGTGAGTTTACCATTTTCAATTAATTTAGCGTACTCGCAACCAAATTGGAATTTGTAGCGGCGATCGTCAATTGACCAAGATCGGTTAGATTCCATGTAAACGCCGTGTTCTATCCCAGCAATAATGTCTTCAAAGGTTGCATTTAGAGGTTCTAAATTTAAGTTACCCATGCGATCGATCGCTGGTCGATTCCATGAGGAAGCACGGGCACAGGCAACTCCTGCTACACCTGCTCTTGCTTGACTCTCTAAACTGCCTATACCTCGTTGGAGTACACCTTCTTTTACTAAATACTCCCGCGTTGCTACAGCACCCGTATCATCAAAGCCATAGCTGGCAAATTCACCAGGCACGGTAGGATCAAAGGTAATGTTCATCAGTGGCGAACCATATACTAGGTTACCAAAATCACTTTTATTAACGAAGCTGCCCCCAGCATAGTTACGCTCATCTCCCAAAATTCGGTCAATTTCTAAGGGATGCCCGACACTTTCATGGATTTGCAGCATCATTTGGTCTGGGGCTAAAACTAAGTTGGTGCGGGTGGTCGGGCATTCCTCTGCTGTCAAGAGTTCTACTGCTTGTTCGCCAATTTGCCGCACTCGATGCCATAAGTTTTCTTGTTTTAAAAGTTCTAGTCCACCTTGGTAACAGTTTGCCTGAGAGCCGTTGTTGCTGCGCTGCTGTACAACCACCCCATCTTGGGCGGTAACTCCGTAATGAGTGCCTATAGATAGAGTTTTTTGATAAACTTCTGAGCCGTTGCTGCTAACAAACCAAGACTCTCTCTCAATGGTGGTAGCACTGGCTATGGTTTGTACAATCTTGTCGTTGACTTTCAGTGTTTGGCAAATCCGAACCAGTAAATCGTTGATTTCTCCCGGACTCAAAGCATCTAATGGCTCAAGAAATGGAGACTTATATTCACCAACGACTTTAGGGCGCTCACTTTCATGGAAGGGATGTATCCACCATTCACTGGCTGCTAGTGCTTGTTTATAGGCTGTTTGGGCAGCAGCTTGTAGGGAAGGCAGTTCTAGGGAGTTAGTTGCTGCATAACCCAGACAGCCATTTACTAAAACTTCTAGCATGGCTCCTACAGTGAAGTATTTGCCATTGAACTGAGGTAAGCCGTCACGGACTGAACGGGTAGTAGAAGTCTCCTTTACGGCTCTAATACCGATCCAATCAGCGGGAATGTCGAAATCAGCGATCGCTTTTTTTAGAGTAATCAACATAATAATTTAAAATTTAATTCCGGTGCCAGCGTGTACCATCACGGCTATCAATTAGCGTAATACCTTCTGCTTGGAGTTCGTCACGAATGCGATCGCTTTCGGCAAAATTCTTGCCTTTACGTGCTTCTTGCCTTTGCTGAATTTTCGCTTCAATTTCCGCATCGCTTAAAGCTTCTGTTGTAGAAGTTTCTACCCCCGGCTTGGCTTCTAAACCCAAAACTCCAGCCAATGTGACAAGAGTTTGCCATTGATGTTTTAACTCATCTGATGATGTTTCGGTTTTCCCTTGATGCACAATAATATTTCCTTCACGGCGCAGTTCTTTGGCTAATTCAAACAGCACTGTTAACCCACCAGGAAAATTAAAGTCGTTATTCACAGTTTCTTGGAAACGTTCAACAGTTTCAGGGAGTAGTGAAGCAGTTTCCATTCCCCATCCTAGTTTTTTGCCGTATTGGTAGCCGAAGAGTAACCCTTCTCTAATGGTGTGCCAACCGTTGGTTGCTGCGGCGATCGCTTCGTCGGTAAAATCTATGGGTGTACGGTATTGAGCAGTCAGTACGAATAACCGCACTGCCATCGGGTCAACTCCTCGATCGAGTAAGTCTCGAATAGTGGTGAAATTGCCCAAAGATTTGGACATTTTTTCACCATCTACCTTCACCATGCCGTTATGTAACCAGTAACGTGCTAGGGGTTTTCCGGTAACAGCCTCAGATTGGGCAATTTCGTTTTCATGGTGGGGAAAAATTAAGTCAGCACCACCAGCATGAATATCTATGGTATCACCCAAGCGATCGCGCACCATTGCCGAGCATTCAATGTGCCATCCCGGACGACCTACGCCCCAAGGGGATTCCCAAGCAGGTTCTCCTGGTTTTGCTGCCTTCCATAAAGCAAAATCGAAGGGGTCTTTCTTTTTCTGGTACTCTGGATCTTCTACGTTTACGCGATCGCTTTTCCCGGCTTGCATATCTTCTAACTTGCGTCCAGAAAGCTTGCCATACTCAGCAAATTGCCGGACTGCATAATACACATCACCATCAGCAGGGTAAGCAAAACCCTTATTTTCCAACTCATGAATTAACCGTTGAATGCCATTCATCGTATGGGTAGCACGGGGATATTCATCAGCTTCTTTGATTCCCAACCGCGCCATATCCTCAAAATATGCTTTGATAAAGCGATCGGCTACAGCTTCCATCGATGAATGTTCAACACAGGCTCGATTGAGAATCTTGTCATCAATATCGGTAAAATTTTGGATATATCGGACTTCATAGCCGATAAACTGGAGGTATCGGCGCACAACGTCCCAAACGATGCAAGCTCTGGCATGACCCAAATGGCAGTAGTCGTACACCGTCACGCCGCAGTAATACATCTTAACCTTGCCTGATTCGACTGTTTCAAACGGTTCTTGACGACGAGTGAGGGTATTGTAAAGGGTTAGGGTCATAACAGAGTAATGCTGAAATAAGGAGATACGTAATAATAGGGTAAAGCAGCTGGGATGACAGTCCAGCATCCCTATGCTAGTACGTCATGGCGGAAATCAACATACTATTGGACAAAATCTCGAAAGCCCAGAAATCAAGGGTTTTGACTTTTGAACGCCAGTTGCTTCTCCCTAGGGGAGACGCTGCGCGTAGCTTGCTTCCCCGAAGGGGTACAACGCGGGGAACCCGCGCAACGCACTGGCTCCTTTTGATTTTTGACTTCCGCCTTGCGGCGCTAGTGTTTTCTGGACTATCTGCGCTACATTACTATTTTTTGACTATTTGATAACAGCGCTATGCAATCAGCAGTTACACCCGAATCTTCGGCAATGGATACGCCCAAACAAGGAATGCCAGTAACAATTATTACGGGTTTTCTCGGTAGTGGCAAGACGACTTTACTCAATCATATCCTCAACAACCAACAGGGTTTGAAAACCGCCGTTCTCGTAAATGAATTTGGCGAAATTGGCATCGACAACGAGCTAATTGTTTCCACTGGTGAGAACATGGTCGAGCTAAATAATGGTTGTATTTGCTGCACTATTAATAATGATTTGGTAGATGCAGTTTACAAAGTTTTAGAACGCCAAGAAAATCTAGATTATCTAGTAGTGGAAACAACTGGATTGGCAGACCCGCTACCAGTAGCTTTAACATTTCTGGGCACAGAATTGCGAGATTTAACTCGCTTGGATTCGATTATTACCGTGGTAGACGCGGCGAATTACAGTCTAGATTTATTTAACTCTCAAGCAGCATACAGCCAGATTGCCTATGGTGATGTAATTGTACTGAACAAGACTGATTTGGTTGATGAAGCCACATTGAATGAGTTAGAAACAAAAATTAACGAAGTTAAGGAAGGAGCAAGAATTCTCCGCACCACGCGATCGCAAGTGCCGCTTCCTTTAATTCTTAGTGTTGGTCTGTTTGAGTCTGATAAATATTTTGACACAGTGGTGGATAAACACGACCATCACGATCATGATCATCACGCTCACGATGATCATGACCACTCAATATGCGGTCACGATCATCACGACCATGACCACGATCACCACGATCATCACCACCATTCTGACCATTTAGAAAATGATGGTTTTACTTCCATCTCTTTCCAAAGCGACAAGCCTTTTTCTATTAGGAAGTTTCAGTATTTCTTAGATAACCAGCTACCCTCAAATATCTTCCGAGCGAAGGGAATTATGTGGTTTGACGAAAGTCCGAAGCGTCATATTTTCCACCTTTGCGGTAAACGGTTTACTTTGGATGATGATGAATGGAAAGGTCAATTGAAAAACCAGCTAGTGCTGATTGGTCAAAATTTGGATCGTGAGGCTTTAATTAGTCAACTTGAAAACTGCATTTGTCTACCTTCAACCTCTCGCGGTAAAGGCTTTGGCAAATAATTAGAGACGCGATTAATCGCGTCTGTACAAAAGTTAAGAGTTTAATATTCGTACTCGTTCCCAGGTGCAACCTGGGAATGCATTTTTAATGGCTCCGCCATCGATTTTGAGCAATGAAAATGAGAGAATAGCGTAGGCATAGCCCGTTGTAGACATCGCTTCCTCACTTCCCTGCATTACCAGTTTCTTCACTTGCCAACTGCTGTATCTGTTCCAGAGATAACCCTGTCACCCTTGCCACTATTTCCACCAAAATTCCCTCTTTGAGCAGATTCATCGCTACACGCCGCACCTCTTCAGCACGACCTTCAGCTAAACCTTCAGCAAGGATAGCTTGATAGGTTACCGATTCCTGCATAAGTTCCCTCCGCAGCAATTGTTAAATGATCTCTTTCTCTAATACTAGTCCAGCCAGAATGAACGCTGAGGCTGCAATATTATTCTGGATACGTTGATCGGTAATTTCTGAAATTTCCTGAGCAACTTGCTGTAACGTAGCAGTGCGGTTATTTGTTTGACTTAACACCGCAAATGGTAATAATCCTGGATGCTCCAAAAATACACTTGTTGGTTGCTCCCAAAGGCGAATTACCTCGAACCTATGAAAGGTTTCTTCCAAGATGAATGTGGTTTGCTGCACAAATTCTGAATTTGTTTGTTGCAGATAAATCACTACCTGACGCATTCGCTTATTCTTGAAGCGGCGATACACTCGCAACCGATAATCAACCATCCGAAAGGGAATATCAGCTTTCGGTTGGGTTTGGAATTCCAAATGCAGCACAAATTCATCAGATTGGAGCAATATCAGCGCATCGGCACGGATTGGTTCAAGAGAAAGTTCAGAAGGGCTTAATTGAGTCAGGGTGATAGATTCTCCTAGCAGCCAAGTGGCAAAATCACTGGAGAAAGATTTCAGCAAGGAACTTACAAACGTTATCGAACATTAAGAGATTTTATCAGGTGGTAAGCGCTGATTGTTTCTATATTGAGTTTGCGGTTTAAGAATGCAATCGCTCTAAAATTGAAACGTTGATGAACCTTTAGATTAAAATGCGCGTTGTTATCCAGCGAGTCAAATCATCTCAAGTTACAGTTAATGGTGAAATTGTCGGCAAAATCGGGCGGGGGCTAAATTTACTCGTAGGTATAGCTAATACTGATACTGATGCTGAAATCGACTGGATGGTGCGTAAGTGCTTGGAATTACGACTGTTTCCTGACGAGGAAGGAGACGATCGCTGGCAAAAATCTGTACAAGAAATTGGCGGTGATTTGTTAGTAGTCAGTCAGTTTACCCTTTACGGTGACTGTCGCAAAGGTCGCCGTCCTTCTTTTGACCGTTCAGCCGCTCCCCAATCAGCAGAAGATTTGTATAATCGTTTTGTTATCAAGTTAAAAGCTAGCGGTTTGCAGGTGGAAACAGGTCAATTTGGTGCAACGATGCAAGTAACAATTGAAAACGATGGCCCCGTAACTTTGTTACTTGAAAAAGAAGCGATTTAAGTATATACACTATAAAAATGAATAACAGTAGCCTCTAGACCGTGGTGTTCTAATTGATGAGAGAATATTAAATTAACCATCACAAAAGTTTAAATTCAATTCATCATGGCGAAAATCCAGTTTTCTAGAGGTCTTGACGAAGAAGTAACTCCAGAGGTGCGCTTGACGCGATCGCGCACTGGTGACAGTGGCACAGCGACATTTATTTTTACCAATCCTAAAATTTTAGATCAAGGTAGCACCGAAGATATTACCGGAATGTACCTGATTGACCAAGAAGGAGAGATAATTACCCGTGAAGTTAAAGCTAAATTTATCAACGGGAAACCGGAAGCATTAGAAGCACTTTACGTAATGAAATCTGCCCAAGAATGGGAGCGCTTTATGCGCTTCATGGAGCGGTATGCTGAAGAAAACGATCTGGGACTGAGCAAGAATGAGGCATAAAGCATAGAGCATCGGGCATCGGGCATCGGTAATTATTGTCATGCCCAATGCGCCATTCCCCATGCCTAATTATCTATGATCAAAATTTGAGGGCTATAACCATGACGCTACAACCCCATCCAGATTCGCCTGGGATTACGGTAATTTGTGCTGTGGTTACTGTCAGCGATACGCGCACTTTGGAAACAGACAAAAGTGGTCAGCTAATTCAGCAGTTACTCCTTAGTGCTAACCATGCTGTAGGAGCGTACACGATTATCAAAGATGAACCAACACAAATTCAAGGGCAGATAGAAAATCTAGGTAAAAGCTCAAATTTGGATGCTGTAATTTTCAATGGTGGTACAGGTATTGCACCAAGAGATACTACCTACGATGCTATTGAGAAGTTACTAGAGAAAACTTTACCAGGATTTGGTGAGTTATTTCGTTTTTTAAGTTATCAAGAAATTGGTTCGCGGGCGATCGCTTCTCGCGCTGTTGCTGGTGTTTATCAAGATAAATTAATTTTCTCACTTCCTGGTTCGAGTAATGCTGTGCAACTGGCAATGGAAAAATTGATTTTGCCCGAACTCACTCACTTGGTAAGTCAGGTTTGTAAGGAAGTAAAATAAGCAGCCTTTCAGAAAGTTATTATAAAAACTTTTGTAAAACTAAGGTATGAAACATTAAAATCATCCCTTTTATTCTTACATCTTGAGCCTATCCAGAATTATAGTGAATCGGATGTAATGTTAATATCAGGTCAACAATGGAGCCTATTTACTGGAATTACATAATTGCTCATGGCATTACTGCATTTTCATACTTTGGTATCCCTACAGTAATAGGGGTTTTCTTTGCTAAAACTAAGGCAACTATCCCTTCTAAGTTTTGGCTAGCCTTTTTCTTATCAGGTGGATTCGTACTATCTTGCGGATTTCATCACCTTTTGGCGGCCTTTGAGCCACATTCGGCAGTGTCGCTGTTACACTTAGGCGTACTTGATGTAATGGCGTTTGTTTCGTTGTCTGCTTTAATCTACCTGATGCCAACCGCTTATCAAATTGTAAAGGCGATCGCTAAATCTCAAGAAGATGCCCGCGAACTTCAACGTACCCAGCAGATGCAACGGTTATTCCTAGATCAAGGCCCGTTTGGAGCTTATATCAAAGATGAGCAATCCAGAATACTCTACTACAACCAGGAGTTACAATCTAGATTTTTGGTAGATTCACAAGAATGGTTGGGAAAAACGGATGCTGAATTTTTGCCAGATCCAGAAGAAGGGCGGAGGGTAATGGAAAACGATCAAGTCGTTTTGAAGACTTTACGTCCCTTAAAGCTGATTGAAGAGGTAAAGATATCTGATAACGATCAGCCGTGCTACTGGCTATCATTTAAGTTTCCGTTTACCGATTACGCAACGGGTGCTTGCCGTATCGGTGGGATCAGTATCGATATTACAGAATCTATAGAAGCACAGCGATCGTTCACTGATCTAAATCGGCTGTTAGAAGAAAAAACACTTAAATTAGAGGCAAAAAAACAGGAACTTATATATCTCTCAGATATGGCGGATATGCTTTATTGCTGCGAGTCTGAAGGTGAGATGTATCAAGTGGTTGCTTTAACCTGTTCCAAGCTTTTTCCTAATATGAGTGGTTGTATCAATATAATTGCTAATTCCAAAAATTATGTTCAGATGAATAGTTTTTGGGGAGGTGAAAGAAACAGTAAAGAAATATTTTCACAATCTGAGTGTTGGGCATTGCGGAGAGGAAAATTCAACCTTTTATCGCCTCGTAACACAGGACTGATGTGCAGCCATTTAATCCAGCCTATTAGCGGCGCACATTTGTGTGTTCCATTGTATGGACAAGGCGAATTAGTTGGAGTTTTACACATCTCTGCCCATGAAGAAATCAGTCCAGAAGATCAACA
Source organism: Nostoc sp. FACHB-888 (assembly GCF_014696655.1). Lineage (NCBI taxonomy): Bacteria > Bacillati > Cyanobacteriota > Cyanophyceae > Nostocales > Nostocaceae > Nostoc > Nostoc sp. FACHB-888. The sequence continues at coordinate 108,163 of NZ_JACJQM010000005.1, forward strand.
AATTACCGAGATTATTGCTAGAACTTTAGGCTTTGCACTGAATAATCTATTGATAAAAAAACGTCTAACTTATGATAACTTGCGGGATGGGATGACCCAACTATTCAATCAAAACTATATGCAAACTATAACAGAACAGAGACTAGCTGAAGCTGACCGATCGGGACAACCTCTTAGTATTATTTTCCTAGATATCGATAACTTTAAACATTACAACTCGCGCTATGGGCATTTGACTGCCAACATTGTTATTCAGGGATTAGCAAAGTTGCTGTTAAAATCTATTCGCTCTTTTGACATTGCTTGCAGATGGGGTGGTGAAGAATTTGTGATTGTGATGCCTAATATGACGCTGGAAGTTCTCAGGAAGCGAGTAGAACAATTAAGGGTAGATGTTGAACAAATGCAATTGAAAGACGGCGATCAAATCCTCGAAAGAATCACCGCTTCTTTTGGAATAGCTGTATCAGAACCAGGAATTACAGTTAAGGATTTTCTGAATCGGGCAAATCAAGCGATGCTTGAGGCAAAGCGAACAGGAAAGAATCGGGTTATGGAATATGTAAATACCTATATTAATCAATAAATTTGCTTGCTTTGAAATTTGAATTTTTAAATTCAAAATTTAAAACCTAAAATAAAAACAACTCCCAGAAAATGTAGGAGTTGTCATTTTATATTCGAGCAGTTTTTCAAACAATTCAGAATGGAGCGATCGCCAAGCAGATGGTAGCCAATATAGCAGCGATGACATAAAATACTCCAACCACTTGCAATTCTGACCAGCCAGTGAGTTCTAAATGATGGTGTAAGGGTGCCATTTTGAAGAGGCGCTTGCCTTTGCCATCAGGGCCTTTAGTGGCTTTGTAATAAGTTACCTGTGCCATCACTGAAAGAGTTTCTACGAAGAAGATACCACTGAGAATGAATAGAGCGACTAAGGTGTTTGTCAATAGCGCTACAGCAGCTAATGCTCCTCCCAGTGCTAAAGAACCGGTATCTCCCATGAAAACGCGGGCTGGGTTACGATTATGAGCTAAGAAACCTAAGCACCCACCACTTAAAGCCGCACAGAAAACCATCAATCCAGGTGCTGTTGGTGCAACTAAAGCACCTAATGCTAAAAGGGCGATCGCTACTGTTCCTGCTGCCAAGCCATCGATACCATCTGTTAAATTAGTTGCATTACTTTCTGCAACTAGCACAAAACCTGCTAAAGGCCAAAATAGAAATCCTAACGGTAGCGTGAAGCTCACCCAAGGTAAAGCAATATTTGTAATATTAGAAGGTTGATTAAACATCAGCCATAGACAAAACACAGCCGCAAAACCCACCTGCAAAGCCAACTTTGTTGCGGGAGATATACCTTTATTTGATTTACGGCGGAGAATTTGCCAATCGTCAAGCCAGCCAATCAATCCGTAGCTGATTGTCAAAGCCGAAACTGCAAGCACGTCTGTAGCAAAGTTAGACAAGATGCAAGCAATTATCACACCTACAGGTATAAAAAATATACCACCCATTGTTGGCGTGCCTGCCTTTTTTAGATGGGCTTGGGGGCCATCTTCGCGAATTATTTGCCCAGTTTTGAGTGCTTGAAGTAGGGGTATTACCCAATAGCCCACGGCACCTGAACCTATAGCACACAAAATTAGTGGCAGGGTTAAGGACATAGGTTGCCACGGTAGCCTATTGGCCATCGAATCCAACAAAAATGCTGTTGTACCTAGCCCTACGGCTAATAAAGAGGCTAGAACGATTCCAGAAATATTTAAACCTTGCTCAGGAGATAATTTAGCGTCCACAAAAGTTTCCCTTCACTCCACACTTAATAAAATTAAATAACAGTAACTAGGGATATTACCAAGTCCCTAGCCTGAAAAGGCTAATCCTCAGCGATTCCTATATCGTCGTCATCATCAAGGTCGTAGCCAATGCCATCTTCTACACCCATTAAAGAGTCTATTTCTTCTTCGTCATCTTGAAAATCCGGTTCGTGAACCTCACGTGCGATGATCCTACTGTTGGTTTGCAACCAGTCCAACAAAGAAGACTCTTGCTTTAGGGGGATGACATCGGCTCGCTGATTACGAGGTTCTTCACGTAATGGAGAGTTCAACATATCGAGGAGGACAAGAAAATGTATACGTAAGTTGACATTTAGAGTCTATCACTTGGCACGGATTTATTTAGTTATCTTTTCAACCCTTTATTTGATAAATCCGCATTCAGATAGAAATTTTTTATTTAATAGGCATATTGCTTAGGTCAAGCAATTATTAGGAATTTTTCTAGCTCTACACATAGGTCATGAATATCTTGTTTATGCTGATGGAAAGGACTGATTTTTGAGGTGACAGGCGATGATGGGAAAAGCGGCTCTTATAGATGCGATCGCTGGTACAAATCGCGGTCTACTGGCGACCCAAGCGCAGAAACAAGGTATCTTAGCAGCGATCGCCAATTTAGAAGATTTTAATCCTACACCCCGTCCGGTAGAAGCGAACAATTTGCTAGATGGCAATTGGCGATTACTATACACCACCAGCAACGCTCTTTTAAACTTAGATCGTCTACCTTTGTGCAAATTAGGTCAAATCTATCAATGTATCCGGGTAGATACTGCCAGTGTTTACAACATAGCTGAGATTTATGGCTTACCTTATTTGGAAGCATTAGTCAGCGTTGCTGCTAAATTTGAGCCAGTTTCAGGTCGGCGTGTCCAAGTAAAATTTGAGCGGTCTATTATCGGCTTACAACGTTTAATAGAATACAATTCTCCGGTAACTTTTATCCAACAAATTGAAGCAGGTAGAAAATTTCCGGGAATTGATTTTGCAATCAAGAGTGATAGACAGCAAGGCTGGTTAGATATCACCTATATAGATAACGATCTGCGAATTGGCAGAGGTAACGAGGGGAGCGTGTTCGTATTGAGTAAAACATGAGTTTATGCAAAATTACTGTTGCGAACGAAGGTACGCTATAACGTGTACCTTGTCAAGTAGGACAGGGAGCAGGGAGCAGGGGAAGCAGGGGAAGCAGGGGAAGCAGGGGAAGAAGAAATATTGATTATTGACTAATCCCCATGCCCCATGCCCCATACCCAATTCAGACAAATAACTTAACAAAGGCTCTTGCTGCGACCTTCAGGTTGTAGAGTGAAATCAATTAGCCCTCTAGATTGGCGATTGATAACTAAAAGGGAAAATAATCATGGTTCAACGTGGTTCTAAAGTACGTATTCTCCGCCCTGAATCCTACTGGTTTCAGGATATAGGAACTGTGGCTTCCATTGACCAAAGCGGCATCAAATACCCTGTAATTGTCCGCTTTGAAAAGGTCAATTACGCTGGTATCAATACCAACAACTATGCTCAGGATGAATTAGTCGAGGTTGAAGCACCAAAGGCTAAAGCACCTAAAAAATAGCAGCAAAGCTACAAGGGGCTTGTTTGATGCGATGATGAAGGGTAGTCTTAAGTCTGAAGTATGAAGTCTGAAAATTTCAGTTCATTCATCTTTCACCCAAGCCTACCCTAATCTATGAGAAGCTGCCCTGCGGGTATTTACGGTTTCTCTAGGGTAGTAATATGAGCCATCTAAGGCTGTGTAAGTTACTACTCTATCTCTTCTTTATTGAACCCCCAAGTACATCAAAATTGCTTGCTTAATCAGTTTGAATGCCTGAACTGCCTGAAGTTGAAACAGTCCGAAGGGGCCTAAATCAATTGACCCTTAACCAAGAAATTACGGGTGGAGATGTGTTGCTCGATCGCACCATCGCCTACCCGTTTTCTGTTGGTGAGTTTGTTGATGGAATTAAAAAGAATGCCATCGCTACTTGGCATCGTCGCGGTAAATATCTCCTCGCCGAACTCTCTTCCGCAGGTTGGCTAGGGGTTCATCTGCGAATGACCGGTCAACTACTATGGCTGCACCAAGATGAACCATTACATAAGCACACGCGGGTTAGATTATTCTTTGGGGAACAGCAGGAATTACGCTTTGTTGATCAGCGTACCTTCGGGAAAATGTGGTGGGTTCCGCCTGGTGTTGCTGTAGAAAGTATTATGACTGGTTTGGCAACACTAGCAGCAGATCCATTTTCACCGGAATTCACTGTTGAGTATTTAGCAAGCAAACTCCAAAACCGCCGCCGTCCGATTAAGACTGCGCTACTTGATCAATCGGTGGTGGCGGGATTAGGTAACATTTATGCCGACGAAGCATTGTTTCAGAGTAGAATTTTACCTGAAACCTTGTGTATAGATTTGCAGCTAAAGCAAATTGAGCGTTTGCGAACAGCCATAATTCAAGTGTTAGAAACCAGCATTGAGGCTGGTGGTACAACTTTTAGTAATTTCTTAAGTGTTAAGGGTGTCAATGGCAACTATGGTGGTGTTGCCTGGGTTTATAACCGCGCTGGAGAACCGTGTCGAGTTTGTGACACTCCAATTATGCGGATTAGGTTAGCTGGGCGATCTAGTCACTTTTGCCCCCAGTGTCAAATGCTACGGGGAGTTGAGAGTTTGGAGAGATGCGATTAATCGCGTACAAGAGAGACGTAATTAATTGCGTCTGTACAAGAGTTAGGAGTTTTTAGCTCGGAAGTCTTTTAAAATGCGGATAAGTCTAATCTAGAAATTTGAGAGGGGAATTCATGGCAGTCAAAAAAGGAGATTTGGTTCGCGCTATCCGCGAGAAACTGGAAAACAGTCTGGAAGCAAAAGCCAGTGATACTCGCTTTCCTCCCTATTTGTTTGACAGCAAGGGCGAAATTGTAGATATCAAAGGTGATTATGCCCTTGTTAAGTTCGGGAAAGTGCCAACGCCAAATGTTTGGTTGCGTGTGGATCAGCTTGAAGAGTTTAAATAATTAAAAATAAGAACCCCACCCCGCCAAAGCTATGCTTTGTCTCCCCTCCCCGCTCTTCGGGAGGGGTGTTAGGAGCTTATGAAAAAGGTCTAATTTAGGAGTAAGCATTAATTCTGACTCCTAACTCCTAAATTCTTGTTGATAAAAATTGCACTTTAATAATTATGTCTTCTTCCCCTAACTCCCCAATTGTGTGTAGTTTACCTCGTGTCACCATCGTGGGTGCGGGTAGGGTTGGCAGCACTTTAGCCCAACGCGTTGCGGAGAAAAACCTGGCTGATGTAGTTTTACTAGATATTATTGCGGGAATGCCTCAAGGTTTGGCGCTGGATTTGATGGAAGCTAGGGGAATTGAAATACATAATCGCCAAATTATCGGCACAAATAATTATGCTGATACATCTGGTTCTCAAATTGTGGTAATTACGGCAGGACTTCCCCGCAAACCAGGGATGAGTCGGGATGATTTGCTGAAAACTAATGCCAAGATTGTGGTGGAAGCGGCAAAAAATGCGATCGCTCATTCTCCCAATGCTATTTTTATTGTCGTCACCAATCCGTTGGATGTGATGACTTATTTAGCTTGGCAAGCAACTGGTTTACCACGCGATCGCATTATGGGTATGGCTGGGGTTTTAGATTCCGCCCGCTTTGAAACTTTCATTGCCCTAGAATTAGGCGTTTTGCCCGCCGATGTCAAAGCAATGGTATTGGGTAGCCACGGCGATTTAATGGTTCCCTTGTCTCGTTATGCTACCGTTAACGGCATTCCCATCACAGAATTGCTGGATGCAGCCACAATTGAACGCTTGGTAGAAAGAACCCGCAACGGTGGCGCAGAAATTGTGGAATTGATGCAAACAGGAGGTGCTTTTTTTGCTCCGGCATCGGCTACTAGTGTGATGGTAGAATCAATTTTGCTAAATCAGTCGCGGTTGTTGCCTGTGGCGGCGTATCTGCAAGGCGAATACGGTTTAGAAGATGTTGTGATTGGTGTTCCCTGTCGGTTGGGATGCGGTGGAATTGAAAGTGTATTGGAATTAAATCTGACCGATGGCGAAAGAGAGGGTTTGCATACTTCAGCCCAATCTGTACGAAAAAGTATTGAGCGATCGCAAGAAATTTTGGCTGAGTAGATCCCCATAAATTAAATCCCCCTTAAAAAAAGGGGGACTTTGACTCAGTTACCCCTTTTTTAAGGGGGTTAGGTTTCGCGTTAACGGCGGTAATCGTCATCTGCGGGATCGCCGTAGGGATCTTCGCTGGCTGGACGGACGTTACCAAATTCCCCTTGGTCTGCGGGGTCGCCGTAGGGGTCTTCACTGGCTGGACGGACGTTACCGTAAGACGCTATATCTCCGGGGTCGCCATAGGGGTCTTGGCTGGCTGGAATAAGGTTACCGTAAGAAGATATATCTGCGGGGTCGCCATAAGGGTCTTCACTGGCTGGACGTACATCACCGTAGGAAGATATATCTGCGGGGTCGCCGTAGGGGTCTTCGCTGGCTGGGCGGACATTGCGACCACGGTATTCAGCATCCTCGGATTGATCGCCGTTCCCTCCTAAGAGGAGATCCTTCGCCTTTCGCAAAAAGTCATCTACCATAATCTGTCTCCTGATTTAAATTAGTGTTTCCGACGTGCGCGATCGGCGTTATTCTCCGGGAAACCCGCTTTCTTATTTACACACGCTTCGCTATCTAAAGTGCTGGAGCTGCGGATGAAGTTAGGCCAGTTAGATCGCGACCTGAAGTATTGCCGTTATAGCCTTGGAATTGCCGATATTGTTGTGCTTGAGATTCTGGTACTCGAATTCCTTCTGATGGTGGAGTTACCCAGTGAGCGCGATTTTCAGCATCGCGGTAGTATACACGCCCGTTCTTAGAAAGATAGTACTTACCTTGCGCTCCTTCTTTTGGAGCATTCTTATGTTGGTTGTACATATAATAAAGTGCCGCAGCACCTGCCAAAATTGCCACTTTTTGCCCTGTACCCAATCCTTTCTTAGCTTCGGTTTGGCGATCGCTCACTGTTCTACCAACAACGGTATCATCAACTGGTGGTGGCGTAGCAGTTTTGGAACCTCCTCCGCAGCTACTGAGCAAGGGTACGGTTAGCAATGCGGAAAGCAGGACTGCTAATAGACGCGAAACTATTTTACGTTCTTTATATACTGTGTTCATCGGATTTCGTCATCACCTGTATTTACTAAAAGCCTTGCTGTTGCAAATACAAAGTTGGAATTCCTGTTATTTCACCTGGAATTGAAAGAACATATACCACTCAATTTACAACTGCACAGCTACAGCGTTTCACTGTTATGATGATCGATTTTTTCAAGTATTCCATCCTGCCTCCGAGAGAAACTGCATTCATCCGAAGGAAATATCTTATTGATTTTTTGATTAATCAATTTAGCCCAAACGCTGAAATATTCAGCAATTTCTCGGTTATTTTTTCGGGGTAAATAATTTAGAAAGATACAGTTACTATGATGATCTTTGCCAAAAATTATATTCAATATGACATCAAAAAATACAGCCCAAACTAGAACTCGTCTCCTTTTGGCTTTGTGGGATTTGGGAGGAACGCAGCAGGAAGTTAAAAAGGGTCAACTCACTAAGCGAATTGTATCCAAAAGCCAGAAGGTAGCAGATTATCAGGGTTCATTTGAAGAATTGCAGAATCAGGGTGCGATCGCAATTTCCAAAAAAGGATACTCTCTGACATCTGGCAAGGGTTTAGAGGTGTTGGGTGAGGGTTTGAGAAATTCTGATTTTAAATTTGAAGGGACGATTGTCGGTACTTGGGCGGCGAATGCGTTGGTGAAGTGGATTAGTCAGATTGATGTTGCAGTAGCTGGTGCAGATGTACCAGCTAATGGGAAGAGTGCGATCGCGGAGCTTTCCAAAGGAATCGCCTCTTACGACGAGTTTAAATCTGTGGCGTTGGAAGTCTACGACAAATTAAACCAAAACTACAACCTAGATGATTTAGTGCCAATTTATCGTATCAGGAGAGAAATAGGCGATCGGGTTAGTCGTAGAGAGTTCAGTGAGTGGTTGCTGGAAATGCAGGAGAAAGATATTTTACAACTTCAAGGTAGAAGTTTACCAGATAACGACCCAGCCAAACTTGAAGACTCAGTAACTACAGAAGTCAGTAGACTCCGTTGCTATGCCAAACTTTTAAACTAATCCACCAATTTTTGTAATTTTTGATAATTTTCTTCTAGCCCTCATACACAACGACTTCAAATTTATGTCTAATGATTTAATTAATGCTATCAGCAAAAACAACCCATTTCAGGGACGTTTAGTAGTTAGAGATCAGAATGTTTGGGGACAAGGTTTTCCTGATGTATCCTCTTTAAATTCTCATGTTTCTGATGCTGTTTATGACGCAGTTGAAAAAGTTCGTAGCGGACAAAGGAAAGTAGTTGGTATTACAATTACAGCAGAAAGAGGTTTAGGAAAAAGCCATATTATCAGCCGAATTCGCCATCGCTTACAAGTTGATGGTAGCGCTTTATTTGTTTACATGAGTCAGTGCAATAACCTAAACCGTATTAAAACAGAGTTCTTAACTACTCTAGCCACTAGCCTTAAACAAATAGGTAGTCAAGGTGTTAGTCAATGGCAGTACTTAGCAACAGTTTTAATTAATGAAGCTTTCAACAAAAACTATACGGCCCAACAGCTAATAAATCAATTTCCCGGAGCATTAGTCAAAAATCCCAAGGTAGTTGAAGTTTTACGAGATAAAGTGCTTGGTATCAAGCCTGATCTAGAAAATCCTGATATTATCACAGCGATTTTATGGACACTATCTCCTGATCCAGCCTATGAAATTTTTGCTGTTAGATGGCTTGCTGGTAAAAGCCTACCACAGACCAAAGCTGATGCAATGGGTTTAGCTAATGTTAATGCAGATGATAAAGAGGCTGAATCCTTCACTACGGCACGGCAAATCCTCAACTTAATTGGTGATTACAAACCAATAGTAGTTTGTTTTGATGAAATGGAAACTGACCACTGTAATGAAATAGGATATAGCGGTTCCCGACCTAGTGAGGTACGTTTTTAAAGCTACTAAGCTTGGTGAGCAAGATTTAGGTGTACCTCAGTTGCTTAGGAAACGCTATATACTGGACGACAAGTAACTGCTATTTTTGCTAAAGACTTATGCGACAAAATTAAACGTGGCGTTTTACTAACTTCTATCTTTCCAGATCACTGGATTAATGAAGTTAAAAAATTAGGAAATGCTGATTCAGTTGTAGATAGAATTGGAGAGCAAGTTATTGAACTAAAGTATCTCAATTCTGATGATGTTATTAATTTAGTTTCTCGATGGCTTGAAGAGTTTTATCAAGAAAATGGTTTAATACCTCCTTATGTACTTTACCCATTTGATGAACAGAAGCTAAGAGCATTAGGTAAAGAAAGACCAGTAGTTAGAAAAGTTTTGAAATGGTGTGCAGACAATTTCAAGTTTCCTGGAACAGCCGTAGATATACACCCTGTCGAATCTGCCTATAATCAACAAATATCTGCTTTAGAAACTACCATAGAAAATTACATGGAGGATAAAGCAACTCTTGCTCAAGCACTCCGATTAGGATTTAGTGCAGTCATTGGTGAAACTATAGAGAATGTACAAATTGAAAAAGTTGTCGATATTCAAGTAAGAGCTGTTGATAGAGGCTATCTTGATTTTAAAATTGTTGGCACAGAAAACGGTAAAGATGTCAAAATTGCCGTGGCTGTTCTGCAAGAGTCTGGGGGCTTATTCGTCCAAGCTACATTAAAACGGTTAGTTCGCTACAAAGACTTTGATGTAACTCGTGGTTGCTTAGTTCGCTCTAAACAAATTAATAAAGGTGCTACTAAAGCACAAGATTGTTTAAAGACGCTTTTATCAAAGGAATTAGGTGGTGAATGGGTATTATTAAAATCTGAAGACATCAAACCACTTTTAGCATTGCATTTTGTGATGAAGGGTCGTGAAGATGATGAGTTAACAGAAGATCAAATCATAGATTTTATTCGCACAAAACGGATAGCAATTGATAATTATCTTATCCGTGAAATTCTCAGCGATCCATCAGGACAAGTTCCTAAAGATGCAATTGATGAAGAAAATGAGAGTAGTAATATGACCTTAATAGAGGTTAAAGATGCAGTAAGTGTTGCTTCAGATGATTTATTCCAAGAATAATGATGAATACAGGATTACGTTTACCAGCACCAGAAATTGAGGCATTGTTGCAAGGGAGAATAATTGCAGTAATGCCTAATAAATTTATTACTCCGGGGCGAGAATTTGCTCTTTGTCCAGCAGATGCGTCAATTAATTTACTACCAGTTGAGCAGTATTATTGCTCAAGTTTCTTACCTATTGCCCAAAGTACATTTGCACAACCCAATAGTCAGGGCGTTTTAATACAACCTCAGCAAATGAGTTTACTTCCAAACGAGGAACAGTTAAAACTACCCCTTTTAGCTTATGAAACAGTCTTAATTAAAGCTTGGGGTAGGTGTGAACTGTGCCAAATTCTGAATAATACTGAATCTTTGGCTGCTTTATCACACCTAACTATTTGGACAACAGAAGCTTTAAAGGAAATACTAAGGCAAAAGCAAAATATTTTTTTAGCATATTTGCGAGTATATCAGTTGCCTAAATCAATTGAAGTCCCGATAAAATCAAATAGCCAGTTTGTTGCATTACCGCAACCTGTGAATCTTTCTGAAGCCAAACCAGTAATAAACGATCGCACCTTCACCCAACGCAAACACCAGTTAGAAAAGCTAGAACCCTCACTGCATCCTGAATTGGAAGAATTGCAGAGTGCGATCGCATCCCTAACTATTAGCCAACCAGCAGCTAAACAATTAGACGACGATATCAAAGTATTTTTAGGTTGGAGTAGTGACAAGCTAATTAAGCAACCCGATCCAGATTTAACTTGGATAAATGATATTGCAAAATTGGGCGATCGCACCATCGAACAAGATGAGGATAAAAGCAACTATCAAGCTGGTACAGATTTTGAAATCATCGCACACCGTAGCCTTGATTTTTTAGGATTCAAGGTTGAAGAAAACTACAAAGGCGGTGCAGGTGGCTTAGACTTATTTTGCTCACAACCTTATCCTCTTGTTTGCGAATGTAAAGCAGGTAAAAGCATTCCTGATCGTGCAGTAGAAGAATTAGACAGGATTGGCAAAAGGCATCTCAAAGAAAGTTATCTTCAAGCTGTAAGGTTAATTAGATAATTTGCTCTAGTTCAGCTTTAATTTGGATATTCATGATTTATACTCTACTTTATTGACAGCTTTAAGCTTATTTTAACAACATTTAAAGTTAGATTAATTAAATAGCGTAGGCGCAGCCAGCCGTAGGCATCGCTTTTAATTTATCCGCGATTTACTTGTTAACTAAAGATAGTGAAATAAGTTTATTTTTTACCTATGCTTTATCTGTTTATCTGCTGTCCATTTAAAAATAACTGCGAGCGCAGCTATCCTAAACTTAATATACCAACCTGATAATTAACGACCAACGGCAGATTTTTTAGCCACTCTGAACCTAACAAAACTTCAGTAATTTCATCCCCGGCATAAACAGGAATCTCATACTCCTGTTCATCCAATAAAACCTTACCTGAATATCTGTCAAATATAATTTCTCCCTGTGCAGTTCTTAGAGGTTCATTCCCCATATAAACCCAGTCAAGACTATCTAAATCTTGTTTATTAATTGCCATAAAGCCTGTGAAGCCAGTATCAAGCATGGCATCCACAGGCAGATTTAACCCATCAGATGTAATCAAATCAATTTGAAAAAATAGCTGTCCTTTACTACCAAATGCACCCTGAATCATATTCTGCCAGTTGCTCCAGTTTCATTTAGGCAAAAAACGCAGTGTACAGCATTTGGGTACTTCTCAAGGGCTTTTCTATGAGCTATTTCTATATCTTCATCAATGAAATAATCTCCACTATCTGGCTCTACTGCAATATACCAACCATAGTTTTTCTCGATATATTCTGGACGTACACGCTCAAATATTGCCCGACAAAGCTTATGAAATGCCTCTCGTTCAGCTTTACGTCTAGCAAGTTCTTCTGGTGATAAAGTCCGTTCTGGAAAAATTCTGCCTCGACGTGCAGGTTGTTTTGCAGTTGATTCAGTCATAGTAATTAACCCTATTTGTTAATGCTGCCTTAACTTTATTTTACAGGAAGACAAAGGCGATTGCTTTTACTTTCTTGGCGATTTACCTATTAGCTAAAAATAATACAATATATCTTTTTTCTTACCTAATCAATTAGTTCCCTCTGTCCTTCAATTACGAATTACGAATTATACAGTGAAGCATCCTAGACTGAAGATATATCTTCTATCTAGGATGCTTCACAATAAAAAATTGTTGCTGATACAACAATTAATGAAAAAAATGTGATGTTTAGACTAGAGCTATCAGCTAGCAGAAACGGTTAAACTGCCGGGTTTCTGAAGATCACCTTGCAAAACCACACCTCGCTGATTGGCATGGATATGACGCAAAATCTTGTAAATTGCCTCAACTTGCTCTGATGCGCCTGCTTTCTCTGCAAGTTCATCAAGAGAAATGGGAGCTTTTTCTTTTTGCAGCACTGCTACCACTCGTGTTTGCAAATCGAGAATGGAGGCGGCTGCTTTTTTGCCAGCTTCTACGCCTGGTTGATGGTAGGCGTTGACGTTGACTAAGCTAGCGTATAAACCAACAGCACGCTCATACAAAGCAATTAATGCCCCTATAGTTCGGGGGTTAACTTGGGGAATCGTGACTGTAATCGAATCGCGGTGATTTTCATAAAGCGCTTGTCGGGTTCCTTGAAGAAAACCAGAAAGATAATCGCCTGATGTAACTCCCGGATCTATTTCAGTGGATGGACCGTGACGATCTTCCAACACTTCGATGAAGGTAGCAAAGAAATTCGCTACACCCTCGCGCAACTGCTGGACGTAAGCGTGTTGATCTGTTGAGCCTTTGTTGCCATAAACGGCAATTCCTTGATGGACAACGTTACCGTCTAAGTCTTTTTCCTTGCCCAAGGATTCCATCACCAGCTGTTGCAAATAGCGACTGAATAAAAATAAGCTGTCCTTGTAAGGTAGGACAACCATATCTTTTTCGCCCTTTCCGTTACCAGCAAAGTACCAAGACAAAGCAAGTAAGGCTGCTGGGTTATTTTTCACATCTGAGACGCGGGTAGCGTCATCCATTTCTTTTGCGCCATCTAGCATGGCACGAACATCAATGCCCTGTAATGCGGCTGGTACTAGCCCCACAGCAGACATTTCTGAAGTGCGTCCTCCTACCCAATCATACATAGGAAATCTGGCCAGCCAACCTTCGTCTTTGGCTAGTTTATCGAGGTTGCTGTCAACGCTGGTAATTGCTACCGCATATTGAGCAAATTCCAAATTGTGTCCGGCGTAGGCTTTTTTAACTTCAATCATGCCGTTCCGAGGTTCCGGTGTTCCTCCAGATTTGGAGATTACCAATACCAAGGTGCTGGCAAGGCTATTTCGTAAATGATTGATAACGCGATCAATACCTGCTGGATCGTTGTTATCGATAAAGTGAAGTTTCAGGGGCGGGAAATCAGGAGCAAGGGCTTCAGCGACGAATTGGGGGCCGAGGGCGGAACCACCAATGCCAATGGAGATAATATCCGTGAAGCGGCTTGCTCTGGGAGGATGAATAGCACCTGTTTGGACTTTTTCCGCAAAAGCTTCGATTTGTTCTAGGGTTTGGACAATTTCTTGTGTAAGTTCTGGAGTTGGCGCTAAATCAGGATTTCGCAGCCAGTAGTGTCCAACCATGCGATTCTCGTCAGGATTTGCGATCGCACCCTTCTCCAGTTGAGCCATATCCGCAAACGCCTTGTCAAACTTCGGCTGCAACGATTCCACAAAGGCATCATCGAATCGGATTCGACTCACATCTAAGTACAGTCCCAATCCCTCGTGGAAATATAACCAGTTTTGGTATCTTTGCCAAAGTGCCCTAGCATCCATAGGGAAATCTCAAATAAAGTGTTTTCTCAAAAACCAGTTTAATGGAAGGTTATAGCGATCCCTGCCTAGCGTTATACAGTTTACAGTTTTAAGTGTTCCCTTAGCTCCTCAATTCACACATCTGGCATAGGGATGACACGCAAAAATTTCACAATTTCACCCCTGATTTCTATACCAATCAGGTAATTATCTAAGGTGAAGCGGTGAAAAATGCCCTCACCATCAAGCTGTCGCAGTTCTTTTAGATCACTCAGTTGCCACTTTTGGGCTAACTCAATAAAGACAAAATCATGCACCCGCTCGTAGGCAGCAGGTTCTAAATTTTTCAGGTCTAGCAAAAAAGACCTTGCATAGCGCATTTCCAGACTCACTAGGCGTTACCTTAACCAAAACTTGAGGGGCCACTGGCACTAGAAAAGAAAGCGCTGCTGAATTAGAAAAACATCAACAGTCGTACCGCTTCTTCATGGGTTAAAATATCCCACGGTTGCTGCGATCGCTTAACTTGTTGTATCGCTTTGAGCATATAAAAGTCACAATGTAAAGCTTCCAAAACGTCCCAAATGTCTTGCAAATCGTCATCGGCTAACTGCTCGATTAAGTGATGCATTCTCAGTCGCAGCAAATTCATAGGTCAACTATTCCCTACCAGCAAACACCAACAATAAGTAGTATTCCCATAAAATTAGTTACGCTCAAGCTACGCTAAAATTTATTCGCCCAGTGAAGAGGAAGAGGGGCAGGGAGCAGGGGGCAGGGGGAGATGAGGTGAGAACTTGAAACAAGTCTTTCCCCTTGTCCCCATGCCCAATGCCCAATGCCCAATGCCCAATGCCCCATGCCCAAATAACTATTTAATATGGTTGACTATCTCATTTTCTTAGCAATTTCTACAGCACTTTTTGCTCTATTCGCTCTAGGACTCAATTTACAGTGGGGCTTTACGGGGTTAATTAACTTTGGTCATATTGCTTTCATGACTCTGGGAGCATACACAACCGTATTATTAAGCTTAAAGGGCGTACCTCTACCGATATCGGCAATAGCTGGAGCAATTGTCGCCGCCTTATTGGGTTTGGTAATTGGTTTTGCAACTCTACGCTTACGGGAAGATTATCTAGGAATTGTCACCATTGGTACGGGCGAATTAATTCGTTTGGTAGTAAATAATCAGGAATTACCTGTGGGTGACACCTGGGTTTCTGGGGCGTTTGGTGTGCAAAGTTATCCCATCCCCCTATCCGCAGAGCCGAATTTGTTAGTCAGATTTGTGATGATTGGGCTTTTGACACTGTTAGCTGCTGTAACTTTCTTTTCGTTGTGGCGATGGATTCGTACCACCCAAATATCTCGAACTACTGATTTAGGCAAAAGGACAACTAGCAAACAAGAATTTATATCCCGCTTGGGAGTGGGAATTGTCCTAGCAGCTTTGGCAGTAGCGATTTATATTTCTGGGGTGATCGGATTGTATAATTACAACCCAAAAGCCGGTTTAATGCTGGTGTTGCTGTTGGTTTTAGCATTTGTATACTGGCGGTTAGAAATTTTGGTGCGATCGCCTTGGGGTAGAATTCTCAAAGCCATCCGTGAAGATGAAGAAATTCCCAAGGCGCTGGGAAAAAATGTCTTTTGGTATAAATTACAATCTCTCATGTTAGGGGGTGCGATCGCGGGTATTGCTGGTGCTTTCTTCGCTTGGCAACTCAGTGCAATTTATCCTGATAATTTTCAACCGCAGATTACCTTTGACACTTGGATTATGGTGATTTTAGGCGGTTCTGGTAGTAATGTTGGCACGATCTTAGGTGCAGTAATTTTCTTTGCTTACGATGCGCTGACGCGGGAAGTCTTACCCAGAATTGTCCCCCTTGATGAAGCCCGTTTGGGTGCATTTCGGATCATGGTAATCGGACTAATTTTGATGGTACTGATGATTTGGCGACCTCAAGGTATTCTAGGGAAAAAGGAGGAACTTACTCTTGGTAAATAACCAGCCATCGCCACTTCCCCTTTTGGTAGCCACTGGACTTTCTAAAAGTTTTGGTGGTATCAAAGCAGTTAATGAGGCTAAAATCGAAGTTGCTAAAGGCAGCATTACGGGCTTGATTGGCCCCAATGGCGCTGGTAAAACTACTTTATTTAACTTACTCTCAAACTTCATCCGCCCAGATAAGGGACGAGTGATTTTTGACGGTGAACCGATTCACAATTTGCAACCATATCAAATCGCTCAGCAAGGAGTAATCCGCACCTTTCAAGTTGCACGAACTCTCTCGCGGTTATCGGTGTTAGAAAATATGCTGCTGGCGGCGCAAAAACAAACGGGTGAGAACTTTTGGCAAGTGCAGTTGCAACCGCACATCGTAGCTAAGGAAGAAAAGCAACTGCAAGAGCGAGCAATGTTTCTATTAGAATCAGTGGGCTTGGCAAAAAAAGCGCACGATTACGCTGGTTGCTTGTCTGGTGGACAACGTAAGCTGCTGGAAATGGGACGGGCGTTAATGACTAATCCCAAGTTAATTTTGTTGGATGAACCAGCTGCTGGGGTGAATCCAAAATTGATTGATGATATTTGCGATCGCATTATCACTTGGAACCGTGAAGATGGGATGACCTTTTTGATTATTGAACACAATATGGATGTGGTTATGTCCTTGTGCGATCGTGTTTGGGTACTTGCCGAAGGACAGAATTTGGCTGATGGTACACCCGCAGAAATTCAAACTAATCCCAAAGTTCTAGAAGCTTATTTGGGAAAATAGAATGCGATTGGCTTTGCGTTCCATAGCTCTCCCAGACAGGGAGAGAGGCTTTTATTCTTACTCTGATTCGCTGCTAGGAAACGGTTTAAGGCTTAGGTTTGAGAGAAAGCCGCACAGCACACGGTGTCAAATTTTCGGAAATTTGGCTCTTGTTAAAATCGAGTTGTATATCTCAGTGGAAAAAGCTTTTTATGTCAATTATGACAGTTAGAGATTTAGAGCAAGTTCAAACCGCTTTTACTGAAGCAGGTTTAGATTACCAGCTGGAACTCGAAAATGGAAAAATTTCAATTATGGGCCCGTCAGATATCGTATCTAGCGAAATCAGTAGTCGTCTCATAGCCTTTCTTTTTGCTTGGATAAATCCTCGTCGCTGGGGAAGAGTATTTGATTCTGCTGGCGGTTTCATCATGCCAGATACAAACCTCAAAGCACCCGATGTTTCCTTTGTTCGTGCTTCCCGACTTCTCCAAAGTCCTCGTTACTTCGGAGAACTTGTCCCTGACTTGGTGGTAGAAATTAAATCTCAGAGTGATAAAATTAAACTTATAGCAGCCAAAATTCTGAAATTTATAGAACTAGGAGCAGTTGTCGGGATTTTGATTGATCCTGATGAAGAGACAGTTACAATTTATCGCTCTACAGCCGAACCTACAGTTTTAGAAAATGGCGAGATTTTAACTATACCAGAACTTTTTCCAGGTTGGGAATTGCCCGTTACTGAATTGTGGCCTCCTATCTTTACTGAGGAAGAAACACAAATTTAGTGAAGAATTTTGGTAGCTACTCGCTAAACAATTTCAAGCTAATTTTGTTGGATAAAGCAGTATCCGGCGTGAACCGAGGTTTATTTTTTAATCTTCGTTATTTTCTGCAAAATTTACTTGCTCATAAAGGTCGCGCAATTCAATTTGAAAATCAACCGTTTGCAGTGATAAAGTTGCAGATTCGTGTTCAAGTTCAGTAAATAACCATTGACTTTCGGCAGTTTTTACATATTGCATCACATGATACTGATATTGGTCAATTAAAATATATTCTTTAAATTCTGGAATAGAGCGATAATAAAGAAACTTATCGCCTTGGTCATAATTTTTAGTCGATTTAGATAAAACTTCAGCAATTAACATCGGGTTCATAACCGTTGTTGTGCTGGTTCCTGTATAAATAGGTTGTCCGTCAATCACCATCACATCGGGATACGTATGCTGCCGATAACGGGGTATCCACAAACGCACATCACCAATATAAACATCATAATTTTTACGCCTTAAAGCAATTTTATTATGATTTGTAGTGCCACCCGTCATCGGTACAATTTCTCCATCACGGTATTCGCTTTTGTATTCTGCCTTTTCTTCAATTTCTAAATACTCTTCAGGCGTGTAATATAATTTTTGTGTTTCTAATTGCATAAATATACGGCCTATGATTGTGCGGTTATTGCGCGGCTAAAATTTTTGATGATACAGCGCCTTTCAAGCTGGTGAGGTACATAAGCTAAGTCTCAAAGCCAGGCATAGGACTGTTTTACTTCTGTTAGCGTAGCAGGGTGTAGCCCATTCTGACCGGAGGCGCAGCGTCTCCGGCTCCGCTCCTGAATTCTGCTATATTAATTTGCCATAGATCATATTCATCTATGTTTAAATCTGTAAAAGTATTTGTTTAAGTTCTTGGCTAATTTCTGCTCCCTCGGCATCACTTACCCACTTGCCTAAACCTAGTTGATTGAGTAAATTTTTTATTCGTAGATAAATTAATAGTTTAAAATTTCCTATAGGCATAGTTGATGAACGAGGAATAATGTGAAAGTGGATGTGCTTGACTTGTTCCCCCCACGAACAAACATGAATCTTAGCGGGTTTAATTATTTGTAAAAGTGCTGAACAGGTGTTTTGGATAATTCCCCCTAATGCACTCGCTTCTTCTGGTGTAAGTTGCGCTAAATGTTCACAATGACGTTTGAGTTTGATAATTAAATATCCTGGTAACAAGACAGGATTCAAAGAATGTTCTACAACCCAGTAATCATCTTCATAAATAATCCCACCAGGTGCTTGTACTTTTCCAGCTAGTACTCTGCAAGCAAGGCATTCATCCACTAACATCCCTCATCTCCTTGTCACTGAAATTTAATAACTTTCATAATTTATGTTGTACGCCAATAAACACCATTTTCTCGCTGCATTAACTGGCAAGCAATGAACTCCCGTCGCAGGGTGGCGTAGTCGGGATGGTAGCGTTTAAGAATGTCATTTACCAAACGTTCAGGGTAGTCGACTCCTATATCAAACTGCTTTGCTAACCACTTGAGAATTACTAGACGCTTTTTATGACTAGCGGGGATTTCCTTAAGGTATCCGCCCTCGAAATAGTTTTTCAACACTTTGCTTTCCCAAGCCTCAGTATCCACATCCTCAATCAAGGATGCTATCTTCTCAGGTGTAAAAATTTCCTTACTGATGCTTTGCAAAGCCTCGCTATCCAACTGGTACAGATGGCTATTACCTTCAGGACGCATTGTCAGCAAATTTAGCTCTTTAAGTTTTGCTAAATGATGAGATACCGTCGGTTCCTTGAGTTGCAGTAGCGTCGCCAATTCTTCGACACTGCACTCCTGATTCGCCAGAATACCTACAATTTTCAATCGGCTATCATCCGCTAATGCCTTGAAAAAGCGGAGTAAGATGTTAAATTGCTCTGGTTGCATAACTAACTTCTAATTAGATAGATGTCTAATTAGAAGTATATCTAATCGAAAAGCTCAAATCCCCAACTTCTCACAGAAGCCGGGGATTTTGTTGTTAAATTTAACTAAATTGTTCCTCTGCATCCAGGTTGAACAGCATTTGCAGAGTTTGCATACAGCGCCGTCTGGCTTCAACATCTTGCTGCGATCGCAACTGTACCATCGGGTCATGTAAAATTTTATTGACAATTCCCCGTGTTAATGCTTCAATCACTTCTTGATGTTTTTCAGCGAATTCCGAACCCAATCTCGACAAAGCTTTTTCTAATTCTTGTTCACGGATGGTTTCGACTTTATTTCGCAGACAGCTAATAGTGGTAACAGTTTCAAGAGAGCGCCACCAAATATCAAAAGCTTCCACTTCCTCCTCTAAAAGTCGCTCGGCTTCCTGTGCAATCTTCCGACGGCTTTCGTAGTTTTGCGCCACTACAGCCTTCAAATCATCCACATTAAACGCCTGCACATTTTCTAGTTCATTGACATCCGCATGAACATTACGCGGCACAGAAATATCAAATAACATCAAAGAGCGCTGAACTTCTAAAACCATTTCCAACTTGGCACGGTCAAGTATTGGCTCCGTTGCCGAAGTACTTGTAAATACCAAATCACTCTCGGCAATTAAAGTCATCATTTCTGATAACGGATGAATTTGGATAGGTTGCCCAGGGAACTGTTTCGCCAATTCTTGGGCGCGTTCACAAGAGCGATTTACAATACTAATTTCCACAGCACCTTTAGAAAGTAGGTGTTGCACTAATAGCCGCGACATTTTACCAGCGCCCAGAATTACCACTCGGCAAGCAGCTAAATTTGCGACTTTTATCTGCGCCAACTCTACAGCTGCCGAACTGATAGAGACAGCGCCAGTACCAATACTAGTTTCAGTGCGAACCCGCTTACCAGCTGTTAGCGCTTGTTTAAATAATCGATTCAAAATGGTTTTTATACCGTTATATTGCTGCCCCAGTTTGTGAGTATTTTTCACCTGAGCCAGAATTTGACCTTCTCCGAGTACTAGACTATCTAAACCACCTGCTACCCGCATAATATGCATCACTGCATCATCATGTAGCAGCATAAATAAGTGTTGTCTCAGAGAAAGCACGGGCAATTTACTATATTCCGCAAGAAACTGAGTTATTTCTCGAATACCTTGGTCTGCTTCACTGGTAACAATATAAATTTCTAGGCGGTTACAAGTGCTAAGAATTGCAACTTCATCAATATGAGGATAGCTGACCAGTTGAGCGATCGCACTTTCAATTTGTGGTTCTGGAATGCTCAGTTTTTCCCGGACTTCTACTGGGGCTGTTTTATGGCTTAACCCCACCACTGCTATATTCATTTGCTAAATCGTAGTTACTAGTTGGTAGTTGATAATAGGGCATTGAGTGAGAATAGGGAATGGGGAATTTTTGTTTATTGGTTGGTAGTTATTCCCAACAACAAACAACTATTAATCACTAACTACTAACTATTAACTACATGTAAGGGTAAAGCATTTTCGTAATTATTTCCCATTTTATAGAAAGATTTATTTCCAAATGCTTCGCCCCTACTTTTAGCATTCCCCATTCCCTAAAAATTAGTTCAGTTGGAGAGTCTTGGGTTCACCAAACATGTGAATTGTATCAACAAATCGAGCCGTTTTCGACTGGTTGGAAATTACCAAGCTTTGAGTTCTTGCTCCGCCGTTAAAGAAACGTACACCATTCATCAGATTACCACTGGTAATGCCGCAAGCAGCGAACAGAACAGTTTTACCAGATGCCAATTCATGAGCATCATAGACCTTATCGGGGTCATTGATATTCATAGACTTTAAGCGATCAATGTTGGCTTCTCTGCTTTCTCCAATCAGACCTGTTTTGACTACTGCTGGATCGTAAATCAGTTGACCTTGGAAGTGTCCACCCAAAGCACGCATTGCTGCTGCTGAGATTACACCTTCAGGAGCCGCACCGATACCCATCAGCGCGTGGATATTAGTTCCAGCAAAACCGCAGCTTATAGCTGCACCCACATCACCGTCTGAAATTAGGGCGACTCTCGCTCCAGCCTCACGGATTTCTTTAATTAAATCGTTATGGCGTTCGCGCTTCATGACCACGATCACAAGTTCTTCAATAGAGCGCTCTAGACACTCAGAGAGAATCTTCAGGTTTTCTGTTGCTGACTTGTTGATGTCTACCTTGCCCTTAGCTGCGGGAGGTGCTGCTAACTTCTTCATGTAAAAGTCAGGAGCAGCAAATAATCCACCCTTTTCAGAAATTGCCAAGACAGCCATCGAACCAGGTTGTCCATAAGCTACCAAGTTTGTACCTTCACAGGGGTCAACGGCGATATCAATTTCAACTAGTTCATCAGGATTACAGAGAGCTTCGGCATTTGGTTGAGTACAAATACCAACTTCTTCCCCGATGTATAACATAGGCGCGTCATCGCGTTCGCCTTCTCCAATCACAATGCGACCACGCATATAGATTTTATTCATCCGCTCCCGCATAGCTTCCACAGCTACTTGGTCAGCGATGTTTTTTTCGCCTTTACCCATCCACTTTGCGGATGCGATCGCGGCTTGCTCTACTACTTCAATAATCTCTAACCCAAGTGTATTTTCCACAGAGTCTGCCCTCTCAACTGCTTGAATTTCCGCCGCTTTATCTGGCTATTTCAGTCTTCAAGTCTACCAAAGGGCGGATACACGTGGGAGAAAGTTAAGTTTTACTGCTAACTGGTTACAAAAGTGCCAGTTAACACATCCTCATTTTTTACTCCTAACTACTCCAGTATAAAGCGTATTTAAAAGTAACTAAGTTAAGAAGTGGCATAAATACGTAGCAGTGTATATCGAGAACCTTGCTTTTCTTCAGTGTTAATCTTTAGGTATAAAATAATAAAGAAAAAAAACTAGTGAATTCACTAAAAGCTGAAAAACAAAGCGCAGAGTAAATAGCTTGTCAAATTAAGAGGTTAATCATGTTTATCGACTACATCACACTCATGTTGATCAATATGGTAGCTGGGCTATTTCTACTGGCTGACTATGTATATCGTGGTATAGATAGTTTTAATCAAAAACAGTGGATTCCCGGTTTTGGAATTACGGGTGCGATCGCATTCACGACTGGGTTACACATGAGTTTCACCTGGCCCGTTACTGGTAGCTTCAACATTGCCTTCGGTGAGACAAGTATTCTATTTGGCATCTTGTTTATTGCGGCTGCGATCGCACTTGCTCAAGGTTGGGATTTATTGACAATAGCAATTTACGGTTTCTTTGCTGGTGCAGTTGCGATCGTAGTGGGTATCCGCATCATCAACTTGAATTTGACACGCCAACCGCTTTTGTCTGGAATCGGCTTTATTTTAACTGGCTTAGGAGGTGTTTTTGCAGCGCCAACTCTCTATTGGAAAACTAACCGCACCTGGCGGCTAATTGGTGTAGCTGTGCTGATAGTCGCCGCTCTAATTTGGGCATTCACTGGATATTTAGCTTACTGGAATCATTTAGAGGGTTTTCAAAAGTGGGTTCCAGCCCCAATGCGGTAAGCAATGCCAGCAATGATCTAGGCTAGAGACATAGTTAAAACCTTGCTTAAGAAAATATGCTGGACTTTCTTAATCCCCTATTAAATCGCCATCCAGAGCGAGTCAAAGCCAATGTTGAGCTTTACACATGGCAAACTTGTCCTTACTGCATTCGTGCCAAAATGCTGCTGTGGTGGAAAGGTGTAAATTTTACCGAATATAAAATTGACGGCGATGAAGCAGCCAGAGCTAAAATGGCAGAACGCGCTCAGGGACGTCGTACTGTACCGCAAATTTTTATCAATAACCACCACGTTGGCGGCTGTGATGATCTCTATCAACTAGACACACAAAATCAACTCGATCCTCTTTTAGCCCAAGCCGCTATTTAGAAATAAAATTAATCTCCAACGGTTGGCTTGCTAAATAAATTTAAGAATTTTGAATTGTTTAGCCCCAGGCTGAGAAGCCTGTGGGCTATATACTTTTTATTTTTTGTAGGATGCAGATCGCCCGTCCAAAGACGAGCAGAACTTTAAAATTTTTGTATTTATAAGAATATGCTAACTAAATACACAGAATATCTTATACATCAACAATGGATGAATTCTGCCTTAGAATTAGCAAAAGTAGCAGGCGATGCAGGTGAAGTCCCTGTAGGTGCTGTTATCATTGATTCAACAGGCAAATTGCTAGCACAAGGAGAAAATAGAAAAGAGCGTGACAAAGACCCTACAGCTCATGCGGAAATTCTCGCTCTCAAAAGAGCTGCAACAAATTTACAAAACTGGCATCTTAATGAATGCACCCTCTACGTAACTCTTGAACCTTGTCCGATGTGTGCAGGTGCGATCGTCCAAGCGCGATTAGGACTACTTGTGTATGGAGTAGACGATACAAAAACTGGCGCCATTCGTACAGTTATTAACATCCCCGATAGCGCTGCTTCTAATCACCACTTACAGGTAATCGGAGGCGTTCTAGAGTCAGCTTGTCGTGAACAATTACAGACTTGGTTTGCCAATAAACGGCGTAGTGTAAACTAACGGACAGAGGTAAAACTGTCCATCTAATACGCCATAAGTCACACAAGAGAATCTACGGTGTAACTAATCAGACTTTTCTTTAAATTTTACCCGTCAATCAGCTGCATCCGTCATGATGGAATTTTACTCTTCATCCGATACCTGCCAGCACACCCCAGCAAATAATCAGGTGACTGGTAATATCTCAAGGGTTTCTCCTTGGTTAAGTCCTCTGGCATATTTATTAGGGCGTCACTGCCTATTACCATTATTCTTTGGGCAAATTAGAATAACCGGACAAAAAAATATCCCTACAACTGGGCCTGTGATCCTTGCGCCTACTCATCGGGCGCGTTGGGATGCATTGCTCGTACCCTACGCTACTGCTGATTATCGAGGAGAACAAGACCTGCGGTTTATGGTAACTGTTGACGAATGCCAAGGTTTGCAAGGCTGGTTTGTCAAACGTTTGGGGGGGTTTCCTGTAAATTCTAAGCATCCGTCAATCCGCACCCTGCGGCATGGAGTTGAGCTACTTCAGCAGAAAAAAACCTTGGTGATATTTCCAGAAGGTAATATTTTTCGTGATGGCCAAGTTCACCAGTTGAAGCCGGGAATTGCTCGTCTTGCCTTGAGTGCTGAATCTAGTTATTCCGCGCTAGGGGTGAAAATTATACCCATAGGTATTAACTATAGCCAACCTTATCCAAATTGGGGTACAGATGTGAGTATTGACATTGGCTCCCCAATCAGAGTAGCGGATTACATGAGTGGCTGTATAAAACAAGATGCCAAAAGTATCACAACTGATTTAGCAAAGGCACTGCAACATTTAAGCCATCAAGAAACAAAAATTACTAATCGCGCATTTGCAGAAATTACTAATTCTTGATTTCGTAAAGCGTCAAGAGTTCTAAGACTGGCTCTTAAGCATTGACCATTAACCATGCATGATTAAGAAACTGCACCTTTTCAAGGTTTGACACTAATTGCTAACTGTTATATTCATCCTGAGTAAGTCACAAAAGATTAGTGCTGTTTTGCAACCTTTGAGGATGTATATATAGATTACCCTCTATTAACAGGATATTCAGCCAAATTGGCATTTTTTTGAGCGAATAGCTAATAATTGTCTGTAAAGTACTGAATTAGTCGATGAGAAATATTCTTACTATTTAGTCAGACAGTTAAATGAAAGTCTTTGGATTTTCCTTGATTTTGTAAACGTGACTGAATAAAAACAAAATTTTGGGAAGCGCGGACTAGGAATAGGAAGCTCGCCATGTTTAACTGATTTGATGCAATGGCGTTTCACACTGAAAGCGATCGCAAATAGTTCAAGCAGTGCTTTGGGAAGATTCTCGTGCCAAATATCCCACTTAAGCTGAGATAATTATTGGGGAAGTCGGTAGCGGGACAGATGGTGAAGCAGCCTAAAACTTTTTCTCAAATCAACTTTTCGCCAGCGCCTTGTCAAACTACTCCCAAAGTGCTTGCTGGTAAACCGATGATTAAAAAATCAGAGGAACTAACGCGATCGCTCATAGCGGCGATTTTAGTTAATTAGTATACACGGGCAATGGGAACTCTATTAAACCGATTTTCAGTCTAAATCAAAGAAACTTAGAATGCAGCTTTGCTTTGTCCAAGACCAAAACAGAGTTAAGATACCCGAAGTTTCCATAAATTTTCTGTATAGTTGTTGAACTAATTGACCCCATGAACACTGCTGTCGCTGTTACCTTGATGCGTCGTACCTTTTTATCAGTCATAGCAGTCCTCAGCCTGCTATCACCTGTGAATGCTCAGGTATCACAGTCACCAGGCACTAATAGCCCACAACCCATTGATCCTAACGCTCCCAATAACCTTCGCCCCATAACCCAAAGTAACAGCCTTTTGAGCATTGAAGGGGGCGATCGCCTCATGAAAGAGGCAGAACAATCCGTTTCTGCTCAAAACTACCCCTTAGCTGCAAAGAAACTACAAGAAGCACGTCAGGTTTATAATCAGCTATCTAATTTTTATCAAGAGTTAAATTCTAGCTTTTCGGGAATTGACAATAGAGTTTCTGATTCTCAGCGTCAAAAAGCTCTATTAACAGCCCAAAAGCGAGATGAAGCCACCTTTCAGCTAGCATTAGTACATCGGGCACAAAATCAGCCAGAATTAGCTGTGCCATTATTGATCCAAATCATTAAGAGTCAAAACCCGACACGGGATTTAGGCAAAAAAGCTTATCAACAGTTGTTGGAGTTGGGTTTTGTTGATTCTCCCTTTCCTACAGCAGGTGGTAGTTCATCTTCCTCATCCCCAAAAAAATAAATTAAATCTTTCTTGTCTGTTTTTCCCATCTCCCTCATCTCCCCCTCCCTCTGAGCAACAGCTTGAGAACGTCTCCAGTGCTAGGATAGGATTATCTGCCGTAGCTTTGAGCCAGCGTCCTCAAAAATCCACCTCAGAGGTGCGTTTATTTCTAGCCTTGCCAAAACCTGAACTTGGCACAGGCATTGCTCCATATCTGTTAATAATAGAAAAGTAAGTTTTTTCAGGAATAGCGATGATTAGTCCGCAGCAGGTTGAGGCAATGATCAAGGCGGAACTGCCAGACGCCCAGGTTCAGGTGCAAGACTTGACTGGTGGCGGTGACCACTATCAGGTAACAGTAGTTTCATCGCACTTTGCAGGTAAGGGACTAGTGCAACAGCACCAGTTAGTTTATGGTGCTTTGGGGCAAGCTATGTCAACTGAAGCAATTCATGCCTTGGCAGTGAAAACATATACTCCTGAATCTTGGCAAGCAACACCAGCTTCGTAAACATAGAGTTACGAATTAGGAGTTAGGAGTTAGGAGTTCTAAATTTTTAACTTCTCACTCGTCATCGTTGAATGTAACATAGGAAACACAAATACCATGACGCCAGAACTCAAAGAGAAAATTGATAACTTGCTGCAACAGAACAAGATTATGGTTTTCATGAAGGGAAACAAGTTAATGCCCCAATGTGGTTTCTCCAACAACGTTGTGCAGATTCTTAATACCTTGGGAGTTCCTTTCGAGACAATTGATGTTCTCTCAGACTCTGAAATTCGCCAGGGGATTAAAGAATACTCTAACTGGCCGACAATTCCCCAAGTGTATATCAATGGTGAATTCCTTGGCGGTTCTGACATCCTAATTGAAATGTATCAAAAGGGTGAATTGCAAGAAAAGGTAGAAGTAGCACTAGCTTCGTAATCTCTTTTTACGCAAACCAGAGGGTATACTGCTAAATTTGCGCTCCGCAATCAAGGCAATTTACCATTTTTAATGTCCTTGAAAAAGAGGCAAGGGAGCAGGGAGCAGGGAGCAAGAGGGATAATTCAGATGGGGATTCAGCCCCACCCACCTGTTGCTTTAGCTTCCCGCTTTCTTAGAAGAACAGAATCGCTGCGACCAGAGGTAGCAGGGGTTTAATTCCGCTACCAAAATCTCCGATTTGGTGGCTTGAAATTAGATGGGGTTGAATCCTGTTCTAAATTCCTGCCTCTTGCCTCCTTCTCTGGGTTTGTGAATAAAAATACTTGAGCTATATTGGAACTCATTTCATAGCTAGTCAACAATCCCCTCTGTCGCATTGGCAAGACCAATATAGGACTGAGGGGATAGGTTTTATCAATACAATATCTCCAAAATCTCACACCACGGCACTAGTTGACCCATACAGATAATATGCTATGATCATCTGCGGCAATTAACGATTACTATCAATTACCAGATAAATGGTACTTAGTAATAATCGCGTAGTGGCTGTGGTTGCGGCACTTCAAAATTTGATCCATCGTACAAGTAGCGGCTGGCTTCCTCTTCTAAGCGATGAATCAGAATAGGTTCAAGAATATTGCCATGTCGTAGTGCGGCTAGATATCCATCCAAATACATCCGCATATCATCAGTGCGATAGCCGCGATTCCATAACTCGACGAAGGCGTCGGTGAGTCTTTGGTAATAGCGGATGGTTTGTGTGTCTTGGAGCATAACTGCTGTATTAATCTCTTTGGAATGAGAATTGTAAATGATTCACGCTCAAATGTGAACTGTAATTTCACTTTGGCATTAACTAAAAGTCAATACATCTACTTTGGGCAGTACCCTCCTAGGAACTACAATCTACTTTAATCCTATTCCAGAAAACATCGATTCTAGTTATCTGCTAAGTTATTTTTATGATTTTCATAGTCAACACCCCGATTGTATTGGTGATAGATTCGTGGGTGGAGAAACTAATTTCTGCAAGATATAATCCACTAGCATCATATTAAAAAACTGTTGTGGTAATAGCTAGCTGCTTAGGCTATAGTTTTTTGGTAGATGATATCCATCTAAAAGCAGAATGTAAAGGTAAAAGAACTTTTCATAAGTCTAACAACACTTTCGATAAATTTAATAAAAATTTAATAATATTTCTAATCGCCCTCGGCAAGGCACAAATTAAAGATATTGCCGCTATTTCTATGAGGAAATGTAAAGCTAATAGCAATTGAGGTAACAAAGGCTACAAAACCTTAGAGATGGGCTTGTTACTTTGAGAGTCATCGACGCTAAGGGGTCTTGCCGCCGTGGGTTCGGTTTGTATAGAAATCATTGAGGGGAATCCCCATTTGAGGTCGTTGCTGGGTTGGCACTTGCAACAACTGGAATACCGTGTGCATCAAGCTGCCAGTATTTATCAAGCAAGGGAAGTATTTTTAAGTCATCAACCAACACTGGTAGTTTTGGATGCAGACCTGCCTGATGGTGATGGCATTGAGTTTTGTCGTTGGTTGCATCGTCAGCAGCAGCCTCTAATCTTAATGCTATCTGCCCGTAATACTGAAGGTGATATCGTCGCAGGTTTAAAGGCGGGTGCAGATGATTATTTAAGCAAACCTTTTGGGATGCAAGAATTTTTGGCACGGGTAGAGGCACTGATTCGTCGGAAGCGCACACCTACAGCACCAGCTTATTTGGATTATGGCACTTTGCAAATTGATTTAGTTCAGCGCCGTGTCCGCTTCCAGGGGGAGTTCATTGACTTAACGCCGCAAGAATTCAGCTTGCTGTACGTTTTGGCACAAGCTGGGGGAGTGCCTTTGAGTAGGTCAGAATTGCTGCGCCGTGCTTGGCCTGACGCTATCGATAACCCTCGTACCATTGATACTCACGTTTTATCGCTGCGGAAAAAGGTTGAACTTGATCCTCGTCAACCCAACTTGATTCAAACTATCCGCAATGTAGGATACCGTTTTAATATGGAAATTTTGAATACCAATATTTCACAATCACAAACAACAAAGTTACCTAGAGAAAGATTTAATAATCAACGTTCAACACTTAGTACTAGTCAAGTTTGATGCGGCATTGGGCATAGGGCATTGGAGTGAGGGGGAGTAAGAAGATTACTCCTGATTGCTGTCTCATCCAAAATCTAAAATCCAAAATCGTCTTGATTTTCTGCTTGAATTAAACTTTCTCGTAGTTCAACCCAGTTTATTTCAGAGACTTTTTGGTTTGCCAATAAATGACCTTGCTGTAGATGTAACAATCGAGTGCAAAACATTTGGGCTAGTTCCAGTTGGTGATTTACCATTAAAATCGTGGTTTGATGAGTTTGACTCAACTGGGTTAAGACTTGCATTAGATGAGAAGCAGTACCAGCATCAAGGGCAGAGGTTGGCTCATCTAATAATAATATTTTAGGCTGGATAACCAAGGCACGAGCGATCGCTACTAGTTGTCGTTGTCCGGCAGAAAGTTGCACCTCTGTTCGCCCCAACCATTCACTAGGAATGTGCAGTTGTTCTGTCCAGTGAGTGACTCGTTGCTGAATTGTCTGTTTGGACAAACCACGCAAGACTAAAGGATAAGCCAAGGCTTGCCCAACTGTCATCCCCAAAAGTTTTGATTCTTGCAATACAAGCGTCACTATCTGGCGTAGCTGGATGACGGGAATTTGGCGATATTCTTGGTTTTCTAAATAGATTTTGCCACTTGTGGGTTCAATTAGGCGGTTGAGGAGGCATAGTAACGAAGTTTTACCAGCGCCAACTGGCCCTACAATTGCAATGCGATCGCCCTGTAATGCCTCCAAGAAAATATCTTGCAATATGGGGTATCCTTGCTGATTGCCTGGAAGTTGGGTTTTCAGCCTTGTAAACAGATTAACTTGCTCTAGCCTGAGTGTGGCTTTTGCTGTATTCAATGGAGTAGGGAATAGGGAGTGGAGAGATGGGGAGGCAGAGGAGGTAGGGGATGCCCCATGCCCATTTTAAGTTAATTGTCTGGTAGTTAAAGCTGTAGCGATCGCCCAGCCATCGACCAATAGTAACAGCAGGGTGAATACTAGTAAAATCAGGTACATCCACGGCTGTGCTAAAGGGCGAACATCTGTGGTATCAATGCCCGTCTTTGCTTGGACAATTTGCACGAAACGGGCAAATCCAGCTACACGCATCGGTAATAAATAAGCTTTCCCATCCTGGCTAAGGAAGTAATAAACTAGCCCTCCTTGACCAGTAGTGCGGGGTTTTAACTCTTTCACCTCTGACCAAGGTAAAAACCAGCCTTTACGAAAAAAGCGAGGCACCCAGGCGGGGTAGGTAACCTGAATTCCCTGCTCATCTACTATTACTTGTTCAGTCAATACAGCATATAAGGCAACTAAGCCGATGCTAATGCCTATCCACAATAATTCTGGGGGTACGGGTGCAGCTGTTACCTGCGATAAGAAGGGTAATGGAACTGTGAGTGCTATGTATAGACTCAACAGGGTTATCCGAATCAAAGGAGACAGACGAAAAACAGAAGCGGAAATATTGGCTGAGGTTGCTGTCACGGCTCAATTACAATGCTTTTCTTCATTGTAGGGTAGGTCTATGTCTTACTTAGCTTGTCGCGCAAAAGCTATGCCACTTTAATAATTCGTAATTCGTAATTCTTTAGGGTAAATATTTTTGCACTACAATCCAACCAGTAAGGGATACCCAGGCAAATCCTACAAATAAAATAATATTTACGCCGATGTGTAAGGGTCTAGCCCAAGGTTGTCCGGTACTAATTTGCGTCGCACTGAAAGCAGATAGTAAAACTAATCCTACTACTATCAATCCAGCAACTAAATGTGATGAGTGACCCAAGGAGCCAAAATGACCGAGAGTGCCAACAATGCCGATCGCTAGCAATAGTAGCACTAAACTTACCATGCTGATGCCCATTAGATAGTGGAGCGATCGCACTCCTTGACGTCCGCCCATAAATTGGGTACTAAAAGGAAATTGCTGCGAAGTTCTCGCCCGAAACATCCAAACGCCGGTGACTGCTAACATCAGGTATGCTAGCAGGGATAACCCCATCGACCAGGCGGCTATTTTCCACAACCAAAGAAATGAAGGCAGATTCATAAGAATGATTGTAGATGAAATGGGGGAGATAAGAGAGCAGGGGAGGCAGGGGGAGCAGGGGGAGCAGGGGGACAAAGGGACAAGAGGTGAGAACTTGAAACAAGTCTTTCCCCTTGTCCCCATGCCCAATCCCCAATCCCTAATCCCCAATTTCCAATTCCCAACAAATAATAAACAAAAAGGGCTGCTGAATTAGCAGCCCTTAAATTTAGTAAAAATTTTTTTTTAATCAACCGATGCTAAACCAACGATTTGTAAGGGTTTTGTACTATCTCCGATTTTTGTATTAATTTGCTGCACTATAGACCTAGTATTAATAAGGTCTTTTTCGTCTGATGAGTCTGTATCAAACTCATAAGTGCTGGGTTCGTCAAGCATTAGGCGATCGCATGGAATTTTATCGGATAAAATTGCACTTGCCATCATCCCTGTATGAATCTCCACTTGAGCTTTTCGTGGAGCTTCAAACACTAAACGTTGTCCAGGGAAAACAACCCTTTCAAAGTACCAGTTCGGAATATCGGAGATGCGAGCTATCTGGATTTTGCTGGTGGCATTAATGTAGCAGCAGAGAATTTTTCCTGATTGCTCAGGTGGTAGAGGATCTAATATTTGAGCCATAACTGCTGAGGAGCTTTACGCCACAATTTTACATTACACCAGCCAACCCTAGCATTGCCTGATCCCCAGTTGCTGTAGCTCCGACTACCAACTGAAATCTTTGTAGATTATTTATACCTAAAGATATAGGCAGGTTGTGAAAACTTTGTAAATATTTTTGCTTTATCTGCAATTTTACACTATGTGAACATTTTTAAGTTCTTAATTTACCGCAAAAAATCTTTAACTTTCTGAAGGCGGATAATTACAGGGTAGCTATGGCGAAGATCCCCTTAGCTGGAGATAGTTCAGGAGTGTATTTTTGTGTTTTAGCGATCGCAGGATTAAAAGCCTGGGATCATCGCTTAATGAATGAACTCGATGTTATCGTAAAGCTATATGAAAAATATCTTCATAAAGCCTCTCTTGATCCCCTACATTTAGTATGCAAAGCAATTTTATTAATTCGTGCATCTATAAAAAATTTGCATATATCAATAATTGGCTTCAATGTCAAGCAAAATTGTCAGAGATTAAGAGCAGCCAAAACAAAAACACACTTTAAAACAGGAATTTATCTCGCTTTCCCCAAAGATTGGCAAGATGGAAGTCAAAATACCTATGATGGAAAATCGAATTCTTTACGTTCGCCTTCCTTGTAACCCTATCTTTCCCATTGGGGTTGTCTATCTGAGCGATCATGTTCACAAACAGTTTCCTAATATCGAACAGCGCATTTTTGATTTAGGAACAGTGCCACCTTTAGATTACAGTTCCGCCTTGGATCGTTGTATCGATGAATTTAAACCGACACTGCTAGTATTTTCTTGGCGAGATATACAAATTTATGCTCCAGTTGGTGGACGTGGCGGTAATCCATTACAAAACGCCTTTGAATTTTACTACGCTAAGAATCTTCTATTGAAACTACGCGGGGGATTAGGCGGTTTACGGATCTTCATCGCTTACTATGTAGAGTTATGGCGCAATCAGGGCTTAATAAAACGTGGTTTAAAGCGTGCCCAAAAATATAATTCTAATGCCCGTGTAGTTGTAGGTGGTGGTGCAGTCAGTGTATTTTATGAACAGTTGGGTAAAAGCTTACCTCAAGGGACAATTATTTCTGTGGGTGAAGGGGAAACCCTGTTAGAAAAACTTTTAAGTGGCAGAGATTTTCGAGATGAGCGCTGTTACGTAGCGGGAGAAACTCAACCACGGAAACGGCTAATTCACGAACAACCCACTCCACTAGAAAAAACAGCTTGTAATTACGACTATATCGAAAGCATCTGGCCGGAATTTAACTTTTACCTGCAAGAGCAAGATTTTTATATAGGTGTACAAACTAAGCGTGGTTGCCCTCACAACTGTTGTTATTGCGTCTACACTGTTGTCGAAGGTAAACAAGTACGCATCAACCCAGCAGATGAAGTAGTTGCTGAGATGCGTCAATTATATGATCGCGGCATTCGCAACTTCTGGTTTACCGATGCCCAATTCATTCCAGCGCGAAAATTTATCGACGATGCCATAGAACTCTTGCAAAAAATCGTCGATTCTGGTATGACAGATATCCACTGGGCAGCATATATCAGAGCCGACAATTTGACACCAGAGTTGTGCGACTTGATGGCAAAAACCGGGATGAACTACTTTGAAATCGGGATTACCAGTGGTTCTCAAGAACTCGTGCGGAAAATGCGGATGGGGTACAACCTGCGAACCGTCTTGCAAAACTGCCGTGACTTAAAAGCAGCTGGTTTTAACGATTTAGTTTCCGTCAACTACTCCTTTAACGTCATTGACGAACGTCCCGAAACCATCCGCCAAACCATCGCCTACCACCGCGAACTAGAACGGATTTTTGGTGCCGATAAAGTCGAACCTGCCATTTTCTTTATTGGGCTGCAACCCCATACCCATTTAGAAGAATACGCATTCAAAGAAGGCATCCTCAAACCAGGATATGATCCAATGAGCTTGATGCCGTGGACAGCTAAAAAACTTCTTTGGAATCCCGAACCCCTTGGTTCATTCTTCGGTGAAGTCTGCTTGCAAGCTTGGCAACAAAACCCCAACGATTTCGGACGCGAAGTCATGAAAATCTTGGAGGAAAAATTGGGTTGTGCCGACTTAGAAGCAGCACTTTCCGCACCAATAGAAACGAAAGAAAAACAGTTAGCGGGTATATCCTAGAAAACGCAATAATATGGGGATATTCAAAATTATGAATTTTTCCCCCTCTCTTCCTTTGTATCCTCTGCGCCTTTGCGGTTATTTTTACCAAATCCCATGTTAGAAGGTTCAATCCTACAACAGCTAGAAACAGCCCATCGCCATACCACCAGACCGATTCGATTCGGTGTTTACTACAAAAATACCCTAGTTGCCTTGTGCCATGCTCTAGAAGACCATATCTTAACCGACGACGGTACACCCTTAGTCATCACAGCCTTCCAACGGGGTAAATGGTATCTGCAAGAAGCCAGGCGATATGCAGACATCGCCCAGCGCAGCCGCGAAATTGCCATCATGGCTGCCTCTGAATCCGGCTTTGCTGAACATCCTACCAGCCAGCTACCCAATGTAGACTTAGTGGCATTAGATCCAGTCGATTCGGTAGCTCAGGAGTGGCACTTAATTATTTTATCGCCTAAGTACACAGCAATGGTAATTTGTCAAGAATTATCAGAGGCTGATTATGGCAGCACTGGAGTACCGACATCAGATTTAGAGCGCAAATTTTATGGCTTGTGGACATTTGAGCCAGAGTTAGTGCAAGAGACAGCAGAAATAGCGATCGCTCACATCAAAAAATACAACCCAGAACTGGCCCAAAAACTCACAGCCGATAAACAACAAATTGTACCGTCAATGGACAGATCAGAAAATTTAGGTGCAGTTGTTTCCCGTGTAGTAGATTACCTTCAGACTGGGCAAGATAATTTATCCATACCAACAGCGTCTCACCAAAAAACCCTAGATCGCAACTTGGTTTCCAACGAAATCCAAGCCTTTTTGCGAATGGCGCAACTGATGGATATGGCAGATGTCAACAATCCAATGGCAGCTGCGGAAGTAGTAGCTCTTGCTGAAGCGATCGCCCAGCTTTTGGATCTTCCTGCATGGCAGATTAAGAGATTGCGGCTAGCGGCTTTGTTGCATCGCATAGATCCGTTACAGAAAGCAGAAAGCGTACTCAGTGACGGTATAACCACACGCTACCACGAAGATGCTCCCAGTTGTCCCTTGACTTGTCCCTTAGTACCGGGGGCGCAAGTATTGCGAACCATGCCAAGACTACGAGCAGTTGCTCAAATTATTACTCATCAAAGCGAGTGGTGGAATGGTACAGGAGAACCAGCAGGTTTAGCTGGAAACGAAATTCCCCTAGAGTCGAGAATTTTGGCATTATTGGCAGACTTTCAGTGGCGAGTCAATGAGCGAAAATCGTCAAATCAAAGCCGGGAGCAAATATTTACTCAAGCTTTAGATGATTGCAGACAGCAACAATCTACCCGCTTTGACCCTAAACTTGTAGATACCCTAACTTTATTAGTTATGGGTTTACAACAGGGACTCGACTTACCCATCATGACACCCAAAGTTAGCGCTGGCATCTGGATACTTGATTCCCAATGGGATAGTCACAGCAAGATAAGTGAGGAGATTGGTAGTTACTTTACATGAATATTGAAGCCATTAAATTAGGAAAACTCAAACAACTTCCAGGGGCGAATTTAGAAGACGAGGAACTCTCTCGATTGGATTTAAGCCGCATTAATCTTGCTGGTGCTATCCTTGTTGGCACTAATTTCGCTGCTTCCAAACTCGAAGGCGGGCATTTGGAGGGGGCGAATTTGATGGGGGCCAACCTCCAAGAAACTGACTTGCGGGCGAATTTGATGGGAGCAAACCTGATGCAAGCAGATTTAACAGGTGCTGACTTGCGGGGTAGCAATTTGCGTGGTGCTAACTTGATGGGAGCAAGACTCAGTAATGTGTCATTAGTGGGTGCTTTCTTGAGTGGTGCCAATTTGATGAACGTGAACTTGCAAGGCGTTGATTTGCGGGGTTCTGACTTGCGCGGTGCAAACCTGACTGGGGCAAATCTCAAAGGTGCAGATTTAAGTCGCGCCGATTTGCAAGGGGCATTATTGAGTGAAGCAAACCTTGAAGAAGCTGACTTGCGGGGGGCGAATTTGGCAGGGGCAAATTTAACAGGAGCGAATTTACTCTGTGCAGAGTTAGAAGGTGCAAATTTAAGCGGCGTTAATTTTAATAAAGCGTGTTTGGTGGGTACTGTGATTGAGACAAGTTTATGAGAATCGCAAAAATTACTGTTCTATGGGGGAAAGGTGTAGCTTTTTCTCCTTCATACAACAGAGCCACAAAATGTTTTAAGATTCAGGTAGATTGACCACGCTACCGATAATATTTTAACGCAGAAACTCATGTGCTGATTTAGGAAACGCACCTTCCGCAGATGAAATCGATATAGCCCGTAGTGAAGAATAGGCTAGCTTTCCACGGGAGGATATTTGATGCTGCGTGCCGTAGCCACTTTTTCATCACCAAACCGGCTGAATATTATAAGCATCAAAAGCCGAATCACGACTAATCAAAACAAGGGAATGATTCATCGCCTGTGCCACCAGAATACGATCAAACGGATCTCGATGATGGAGTGGTAAATAACGGAATTGAACAGTATCGGTAAAGGTAATAGGGAGAATCGTTATACCCGCAGCAATTAGTTTAGGTTCAATCTCTTCAAAAGCACCCTGTAGAGATAGTTTTCCAATGTTGAGTTTAATCGCCATTTCCCAAAGACTTGCAATACTAAAGAAAACAGCCTCAGCAGATTCAATTTTTTCTCTAGTTAACACTGGCAGGGTGGCATCATTCGAGACAAATCAGATAAAAGCATGAGTATCCAATAGTAATCTATTCATTCCATATATTCTTTCATATCTTGAAGCGGCTCATCAAAGTCATTAGGCAATGGCAGAACAAACATTCCTTTCATCGTTCCAGCAACGCGACGCTTGTTTGTCTGCTTTTCTTCGGTAGAGTTTTTAGCGTGCTTCTCTATCAAAAACTCAATGTAATGAAGCACTTCTGTCTGAAGGGACTCAGGGAGTTCTTCTAATTTTTCTAAAATGACTGGCTGTATCATTGTTTTTTCTCCTTGGCAATTTTTATGAAAAACATCACAGCTATATTTGTTTAAATGTCAAATACATTTTAATACGGTTTGATAAGCACTTTAATATCATGTCCGCTTGATTACTTACTAAACCCCAAGAACCCCACCCCGCAAACGGCTATCCATTACCCGGATCTTTCTTAACGAAGTAAAAAAATTAAATGGAAAAATAAATGGAAAGTAAAGAAGACCTACACAGAAGCTAATAGCATTTGCTAACACCCACTGCATCCAAAAATCACTATTAGTCTGCTGATTTATCATAAATAAATAGCTGATACGATTAATATTTTTATTTTCATATATGACGCGATCGCTCAGTTCGCCCTCGTATCCACAAAGCTAGTACACTCATTAACAACACCCCCATCACTCCTTGCAGGGGATTATTATTCACACCAGTTACCCAATCAGGAACTTCACCAGAATATTTCACTAATTTACCTACATTAATAATGTAGTAACCCCAAACTAAACCACCATGTAAACCAATTGGAAAACCCAAGCGTCCCCTCCGCCAACGCTTTCCCCATACTTGCGTTAATCCCAGCAGTACTAAAGCTGGAAATTGTGGCAGTGTATGAATAATTGCCTCCAAGGGTTTAATAAAGTGCAATGTAGCAAAAGCAATTGCATCAGTCCACAGTGCCACACGCGGATTGTAATCTCGTTGTAACTCATCTAACAACCAGCCTCGGAATAACAATTCCTCAGCGAATCCGATGCCCAAGCCAACAAGTAAACCCTCTAAAATTACTTTCAGCAAAAAAACTTTCGGTTGTTGCCACACTAACCAACCCAATAAACTTTCTACTCCAAAAAGTATCAGAATATTAATTATCCCCATAGCCAAGCCACGCAGCAAATCTACACCGTTTTGTCGCGTGAATTCTAAGCCATAATGCCGCAGAATTTGGGGCTGCTGGTAGACATATTTGCCCCATAGTCTCAGGAGAAAAATAAATACCGCATATAACAATACCAATGTCAATATACTTTCTAAGTTTGAATCATCCACTAGAAAGCATATTGGTGCAGCCAATGGCAACCATAGCAGCAATAAAGTCAAAATAAAAGAACCCAGCCTAATAGGGGCAGGGCGTTCAGCTAAATGGATAAGGTTTTTTTTCATACAAAATAAGTCATCAATCACCAGTCAATACTCTAAATTTTGACCAATGACCAATGACCAATAACTATTCGTCAGGTTCAATTGTGCTACTTAAACCGTGACTTATCAACGTTTCGCAATAGAACTCAGCGTGTTCCAGGGCGCAAGTAATGACTAAAGCTAGCCCGTTAGTATGGGCTTCCATCATGATGCTAACAGCCTGGGGTTGAGTAAGGCTCGGCACAGTGGCTATTAGTGACTGCACAACATGCTCCATAGAGTTGTAGTCGTCGTTATGGAGCAAAACGCGATAGCGAGGCGCTAGCTTACGGGTTGTGGAAGGCTTTTGAATAGTTTCAACTGACACGGCTCTTTGCTCTTTTCTTGTTGATTCACTACTACAAAATGTCTGTGTAGCGATCGCTTAACAGTTATTCACCTATTCTATAGTATTTCTGTTCAGATACTATCCTAGAAAAACCCTTTGCTGCTAGGGATTGGTCGTATTAGTTTTTGCGTAGCCACTTGTGAAGTACATATCTTAAGACATGGTTGCTGTGAGAGTGCTACCTTAATGTTACAGAAGCTTCCTTTAAAAGTAGCGCATTCTCACTTTTAAAATTAAGGAAGTTGCAAAATAATCGTTGTCCCTGCCCAAACTGCATAATGATGGACATTAGCCTAGATTTTCTTCAACCAGGACAAATTGTGTCTTTAGAGCATGGCGACAGGAATCTGTATGCAGAAGTCATTCAATTTGTAGTTTCCCGTCAGTTGTGCTGGGTACGTCCTTTGTTAATGGTTACTTTCATTCAAGAATCGCCGCTAATTACTGATTTGCGAGATGCATCTGACTTACTTTGGCCTGCCAATTTATTTAGGCCAGCATTAGACACAGAAGTAATTAGCTTGTTGAGCCAAGTTTTAGCAAAAGAACCAAAAAGTGAACCTGACTCAGCCGCAAAGCAGCAACTTAATCAGTTTATTTACCAACTTTGGCAAGCATACCAAGATAGTACTGAGTGCTGAGTCAATAAGCTTGAGTTAAGCTTCTCAGTCTCATCCATGTACCTCATTCGACAGAGATACGCTATAAACCTCTATGCCTAAGCAATTATAAATATCCCAAGCTAGGAACTAGCTTAACTCTACCAGCATCCATCTCGGACATTAATAATTCCAGAGCTTCGTAGTCAACGTCAGAAATGTAACCTAGTTCTGTTAGTTCTGAGTTGATTTCGTTTTCTATCTCAGGAGTTAGTTTTTTAATGTCAAGAGCTTTTTCTACCAATTTCCGAATAGCGTACTGAGTTCTCATACGTAATAAACCAACTGTATATTGATATTAATTATCCCAGATAAGCCTAAGTATAAAGAGTGTTCAAATCATAACTTATTAGTGATATATATCACTGGTAAGTTACATAAATAGATAATTAGCTATGACTCTGCTGTAGGCCATCAGCAACGCTAAAGTGGGAGATTTAACTTACCGTTAAGAGTTAGCTAAATTAGCTCTAGTTATGACTAAGCAAGTTTTCTCAGCATGGTTACTGATGATTTGGCTGCTCTAAATCTGTCTATGTTGATTGTTTTTGAACTGAGATAAAAAAAAAGTATATATAAACACACTTTAATCGGGAATTATGACAATCTTTAAACAGACATACTAAAGAAATAAAGATTCAGCAAAGAGAGCTAAGACATATGGTCGATGCAACAAAATAGAGTTTATGTTCAAATAATTCTTAGTTCGACGCTTCAATAATTCTCAATAGGATGTAACTATGCAAGCAGTGCTTAACTATCCCAAGATTGCAGTCATTCGCCCTCAAGGGTATTTGAATACTACAAACGCCTTGGAATTTGAACGAGATATGACCACAGCGTTGGCACAAAATGGTATTTCCATCTTGGTAGTAGACCTCGCGGCAGTAGAATCGTTAGACAGCGCTGGGTTGATGGCATTGTTATCTATACACAAGCTCGCTCTTAGTTTAGGAAGGGGTTTTCGACTTTGCGCTGTTGCTCCGTCAATTAGAATTATTTTTGAACTAACGCAACTCGATAGGGTGTTTGAAATATTGGATGGTGAAGTTGAGTTGGCTGCAACATAACTTTATGTAAAACAAAGCGGGTAGGAAGTGGACTTTATGTAAAGGAGTTATAAGTTGCAACGATAAACTCTGTTAGAAGACCTAATTCAATGCTAAGGTTGGGTTTGATTAGCTGTAATTAAGGTAGCTAGAAGATAGCACAGTGGCTGTTGCAGTTGAAAAATTAATAACATCGGATATTTTAAAACCAGGACGTTACCTGGGTAATGAGCGTTTAGCAGTACATAAAGCTTGGGATACGGCAGCAATACGCTGGGTATTAACTTACCCAGAAGTATATGAAGTCGGTGCATCCAATTTAGGGCACATCATTCTCTATAACATCTTGAATGCCCAACCGCGTCAATTGTGCGATCGCGCCTACCTACCAGGGCAAGACCTGGCAACCAAACTACGCGAAACCAATACGCCATTGTTTGCGGTAGAGTCAAAGCGATCGCTCACAGAATTCGACATTTTAGGCTTTAGCCTCAGTTACGAACTGGGTGCAACTAATATCCTAGAAATGTTGGATCTGGCGGGAATTCCCTTGACGTGGAAAGAAAGGCAAAAAGCTGGCGTTGCAGGGGGGGAATTTCCCAATCTCCAGTCCCAGTTTCCGTTGGTTTTTGCTGGTGGGCAAACAGCAACATCGAATCCTGAACCTTATGCCGACTTCTTCGACTTCATCGCCCTTGGAGATGGAGAGGAACTGCTGCCAGAAATTGGTCTGGTATTGGAAGAAGGAAAACAAGCAGGATTGAGTCGGGAAGATATATTACTGGATTTGGCACAAATACCAGGCGTATATGTTCCCCAGTTTTACGACATGGCAGAGGATGGCTCAGTCCATCCTTGTCGGACAGACGTACCAAAACGAATTCTGCGACGGGTTGCAACTCCCATACCAGCATATTCTATTGGGCTAGTTCCCTATGTAGAAACGGTGCATGACCGTTTGACCATTGAAATTCGGCGTGGTTGCACTCGTGGCTGTCGCTTCTGCCAACCAGGAATGCTAACTCGACCAGCACGGGATGTAGAACCCGATAAGGTTGTAGAAGCAATTGAACAGGGGATGCGGGCAACTGGTTACAATGAGTTTTCCCTATTATCTCTGAGTTGTTCTGATTATTTGTCCCTACCAGCAGTAGGGATGGAAATCAAAAATCGCTTAAAAAATGAAAACATTTCTCTGACTCTACCAAGCCAACGGGTAGACAGATTTGATGAGAATATTGCCAACATCCTTGGAGGTACGCGGCAAAGTGGACTGACTTTTGCTCCAGAAGCTGGAACTCAGCGGATGCGAGACATCGTAAATAAAGGTTTGACAAATGAAGAATTGTTGCGGGGGGTAAAAACCGCTTGGGAGCAAGGCTGGGATAAAATCAAGTTGTATTTTATGATTGGCTTGCCCGGTGAGACGGATGCTGATGTTTTAGGCATTGCCGAAACAGTCAGCTGGCTACAGCGAGAATGTCGGGGCAAGGGTAGAAAACCTCTAAACTTTAACCTAACGATTTCTAACTTTACACCCAAGCCCCATACACCATTCCAATGGCACTCAGTTTCTACCACTGAATTTAAGCGTAAACAAAACCTGTTGCGGCAAGAATTCCGCCGAATAAAGGGAGTGAAGGTAAATTTTACCGATGTTCGCATTTCGGCAATGGAAGATTTTGTGGGACGAGGCGATCGCAATTTGAGCAAAGTAGTCCGCCGCGCTTGGGAATTGGGTGCAGGGATGGATTCCTGGTATGAAAATTTAGATAAAGCTTTTAGTGCTTGGGAAGATGCGATCGCCCAAGCCGATCTAGATTGGAAATACCGCCAAATAGAAAATGGCGAATGGAATTTGTTTCACGCGCAAGATCAAAATAGATCAGAAGACACGGAAAATGCCCAATTCCCAACTCCCCACTCCCTCGATACTCCCCTCCCTTGGGATCATATTGATACCGGGATTGATAAAAAGTGGCTCCAAGAAGACTTGCAACGCGCCTTAGAAGCTGCAATTGTACCCGACTGCTCTTTTGAAGGTTGTTCTCACTGTGGCGTATGTGGAACCGACTTTGGCCATAACGTCGTCATTGAACCACCTGGTATCCCGACATTCACTGGTGAGTTTGTTCCCAACACAACTAAGGCACAAAGACTGCGAGTTTGGTTTGGCAAACAGGGTAATATGGCTTTAGTAAGCCACCTAGATTTAATCCGTCTGTTTGACCGAGTTGTGCGACGAGCAGGCTTACCAATAGCTTTCACTGGCGGGTTTCATCCAATGCCGCGGATTTCTCTAGCAACTGCTTTGGCTCTAGGAGCTACTAGTAGTGGTGAAATTGCGGATTTTGAGTTAACTGTGCCAGTGTCCGTCGATATTATTCGAGAAAAGTTAGTTAGGGAAATGCCCACAGACATACCCATATATAATGTGGAGCAGATAGATTTAAAAACTCCGGCAGCTACTCAACTGCTAGAAACCGCAGAATATTTAATTACCGTAGCAGCACTTGAAGAAACAATACCTATACAACAATGGCAAGAATGGATTGATACCATCAAAGCAAAAGATGAGATTTGGTACGAGCATACAACAAAGTCAGGCAAGAGCCAGTTAATAAATCTGCGCGATCGCTTATTTGAACTGGAATTAGTAGAAACCCCCAAAAGCATTGCAGAATCTATATCTGTTATCCGTTATGTAGGTAGCTATCGCCAAGATGGTTTTCTATTGCGTCCTGAACAAATCCTGTTTATGCTAGGGATAGTGGCTAATGTAGAATTTCAACTCCTGCACATCCACCGCAATCGGCTAATTTTAGGGGTATAATCCCTGTAGGGCAGCTTGCTAGTAGCTGTCCTAAATTGGCATACGTCGGAATTGATTTTTAGCAAGGTTGCGTTAGAATGGGGTGAAGAGAAATTTTCTGACGCTGCATTGAATTAGCTGGTTCACTACCCTGGTGCTCAGGGGGCGAAAGCAAAGATAGAAGAAGTGCAAATTCTAGGATTTTATCCCAGACAAACTGAGGCAGATTAAAGAACACACTCTCTCTATAGCTACCTTGTGAATCAGTAATTAACAGCAGGCTCGGTTAGCTTCTC
This sequence comes from Nostoc sp. FACHB-888, assembly GCF_014696655.1. Lineage (NCBI taxonomy): Bacteria > Bacillati > Cyanobacteriota > Cyanophyceae > Nostocales > Nostocaceae > Nostoc > Nostoc sp. FACHB-888. The sequence goes on from NZ_JACJQM010000005.1 coordinate 151,733, forward strand.
TAAATCCATGCTTTTTAAACAACTGCTGAATGTTCAATCCACAGGAGTGCCCAAGAGCTAGTGAGCTACTTTTCTAGAGTTGTTCGCCCTTGGCGTTCCCGTAGGGTAAACAACTGTCATCGGTTAGGCCGAATTTGCAGACGTTCACATACGCGCAAAGCGCGGCTTAAAGTAGGGTAGCAGCTGGCGTTGCTGAGTATAGCCCTAAGGATAAATCCGGGGAATGGAAAATAGAAATAGTTTCTTTTTCTTAACGACATCAGTAGGACACTCTCAAATGAAGTTTCCTGAGTTAAAAACTCACTCAGGATTCAGAACTTTCAACTCAGAACTCTCTTTATTGAGGGTATTGCATCATAAATCAACCACGGACGGTTGATTTAATTGCTTAAACATACAGATGTTCTGAAATAATCCGCCGTAAAAATGCTCTTAAGAGCACCAATAGCTATTTAATTTAGAAGCTCAGGTTTGCGATTTTTATTATCAGTAGCGCCTTTTGAGGGTTGCAGGGGCAACAAAGGTATAACAAACCTCCAAACCTATTGGTGCTGCCAATTTTGAGGAAATTGAATGCCAAAACAAATTATCATCGCGGAGCAGCACCAAATTGCTGCTGTCTTTTCTGAAGATCAAATACAGGAACTAGTTGTTGCTACAGGTCATCACCAAATAGGTGATATCTACTTAGGAGTAGTAGAAAACGTATTGCCTGGGATAGATGCGGCTTTTGTCAATATTGGCGACCCAGAGCGCAACGGTTTTATTCACGTCACCGACTTGGGACCATTGAAGCTAAAGCGTACCGCAGCAGCAATTACAGAATTACTAACACCACAACAGAAAGTTTTGGTGCAAGTAATGAAAGAGCCAACGGGGACAAAAGGGCCCAGGCTCACGGGTAATATTACTTTGCCCGGACGTTATGTAGTATTGATGCCCTATGGTAGAGGCGTAAATTTATCCCGACGAATTAAAAGTGAAAGTGAGCGCAACCGCTTGCGGGCACTGGCAATTTTGGTAAAACCGGCGGGAATGGGTTTGCTTGTGCGTACAGAAGCTGAAGGCAAACCCGAAGAAGCGATTATGGAAGATTTGGAATTGCTGCAAAAGCAATGGGAGGTCATCCAGCAGGAAGCGCATTCCAGTCGTGCTCCAGCACTACTCAACCGTGATGATGACTTCATTCAGCGCGTATTGCGGGATATGTACGGCGCGGATGTCAACCGGATTGTCGTTGATTCCAGTACTGGTTTGAAGCGCGTGAAGCAGTACTTACAGAACTGGAGTGGAGGTCAAACACCGCAAGGATTGTTGATTGACCATCATCGCGATCGCTCTCCAATTCTAGAGTACTTCCGCATCAGTGCTGCGATTCGAGAAGCCCTAAAACCAAGAGTAGACCTACCTTCTGGAGGCTACATCATCATTGAGCCGACAGAGGCATTAACCGTAATTGATGTTAACTCAGGTTCCTTCACGCGATCGGCAACAGCTAGAGAAACAGTTTTGTGGACAAACTGCGAAGCTGCAACAGAAATTGCTCGCCAGTTGCGTCTGCGGAATATTGCCGGAGTGATCGTTGTTGATTTTATTGATATGGAATCACGACGTGACCAACTACAAGTTCTCGAACACTTTAATAAAGCACTCAAAGCAGACAAAGCTCGTCCGCAGATTGCCCAATTAACCGAACTGGGTTTAGTAGAACTGACTCGCAAACGTCAGGGTCAAAACATTTACGAATTGTTTGGTGAAACTTGTCCCACCTGTGGCGGTTTAGGACATACTGTGCGTCTGCCTGGAGAAATCGAAAACCGATTACCAATACCAGCAGAAACACCAGAGCGTGAGCGTGAGCGTTTTGTATCCCTGCCTCACCGAGAACCACGTCAGCCGGCTGCCCGCATCCCAGAACCACGAGAAACCTATGATGGATTTGGGGAAACATTTGACGGCGACTCAGAATTGAGCAATTTAAATCTGATCAATCATCCTAGTTATCAAGACCTTAATGATAATAAGCGTCGTACCCGTACTCGCCGCAGTCGAATTGGCATCAATGGGTTAAACGGGAAAGATGAAGCTCGGGTTGTAGCCAATCCACTGCCTTTTGTCAATGAGCCAGACTTAGACCTTGATGTTGAACCAGAACTAGGAGTTGCACCAGAGTTCCCCTCGCCCACCCTTGGTAAACCAGGTTGGAGTGAAAGAGTAGAGCGCACTGTAGAGCGTACTAAAATTATCAAGGCAGAGCCAGTCAAACCAGTGGTAGAACCACCGGAGATTAGGACTGTAGAAATGAGCCTGCAAGAACAGGATATGTTTGCTTTGATGGGAATATCTCCCTTAGTGAAGTTAGACCAAGAGGTTAAAAACACCAAGTCTGTGATTATTAACGTGATTCAGCCTGGTCAAATGCAAACGGCTCCAACTGAATCAACCTCAGAATCAACTATTGCCCAAAAAGTAACACCAGAAGTAATTGCAACCAAAGCACCAATCCCAAAAGTTATTGAGCCAGAACAAAAATCTTTGATAGAAGAGGCAACTGAACCATCTGAGTTGACTGCTAGCCCAACGGATAGCTTGCCTACAAAAGCTTCCGCCGCCAACATGATCGCAGATGAAAATGATGCCAACAGCGCCGCCACTGCTAGCCGTCGCCGCCGCCGTCGTTCCTCAGCGATCGAGGATAATTAATTTGCCTTATGGTAGAAACGTCACCAACGCCTTTGGAACAATCCAATTGGCTGGAGTTTTCTACCTTGTCAGGGATTCCAGGATTGGTTGCAGGTGTGGATGAAGTAGGGCGAGGCGCTCTATTTGGCCCTGTGGTGGCGGCAGCAGTGATCCTACCAGATCATGCTTTGCCAATACTGATGGCAGCTAAAATTAAAGACAGTAAAAAGTTATCTAGTTCGCGTAGAACTCAGCTAGCGCAGCAAATTTGTGGGCTGGCTATAGACTGGAAAATTGGGTTTGCTTCTACTGCCGAAATTGACAAGATAAATATTTTGCAAGCGACACTATTAGCAATGAAGCGGGCTGTACTGAAGTTAAAGGTACAGCCTGCAATTTGCTTGGTTGATGGCAATCAGTCAATCAAAGACTTGTTATTGCCACAACAAACAATAGTTAAGGGGGACGAGCGATCGCTTGCTATTGCCTCTGCTAGTATTGTTGCCAAGGTTTGGCGTGACGAACTGATACTGCGTCTAGCATTAAAATACCCTATGTACAACCTGGAGCGTAACAAGGGTTATGGTAGCCAACGGCATTTGCTGGCTTTGCAACAATACGGGCCTTCGCCCTTACATCGTCAGTCTTTTCGTCCTTGCCAAATCAAAATACCGAACGCTGAGTAATTATTTAATTACTCAGCGTTCAGGATTGGCAATTCAGTACTGTCATTGTCAAATCCTCTATCTTTTGTTTGTGATATCACCCAGTAGCGATAATCCGCCAAAAGTTGATTTAATAAGCGTTGCTTGACCGACAACAGCACGCTTTTGAGCAAACCATTGCCAGTAGCTTCTAAAATCGGCTTAGGAGTGAAGGAAAATGGTGGTGGCAAATCCACCAACACTTCTAAATCAGCTTTTCCTTGCAGGCGAGTGCCAGTACTTGACTCTTTAGGAGACAAATGCCCTTTTAAATTGAGAGCAAAGCGCTGGTTAATATACTCGAAACCCAGTATTTCACAGCCGAGCGATCGCAAATTAATTATTCCATTTGATTCTGCCCAAACTCTCATGTCTACAGTAGGTTGAATACTCAATGACATAAAAGTTAACGGACGCATTTTCAAGCGAAATACTTCTTCAGAAAGCTGCTCAATGCGACTGTTGTCAGCCAAAGCCTTAACCAGACGTTGAGGCTGGCGTAAGTAGTGCTGAATGGGAATAGGCTGCTCTGGAACAGCGATTTCAACCGATTGGGAGGCAGTAAACCGGGTAGCCATGAGCGAATAAAAATATCTGTTTCTTAATTTTAATATTTTTTAATAAATTAAATCTGATTATTGGAAAGTACAAAATTTATTAGACATAGAAATGATTGTTGCTTATCAGCTATACATCGCTAGCAAAAAGTTGGTACGCTGATCACTATCTTTAGTTCAATAAATATAAATTAGAATTTAAGCCTTGACATAAAATTCAGAGTATGCATTATTGTTAAGTCAGAAACCAATATGATTACTCTTAAATTTCTTAAAGGAATTTAGCAACAAAACTGCCAGGAAATCTATTTGCTAGAAAGTTGATTTCCATAACTTGTTTTCCTCGATATATATTTCGGTTTATTGGTTTAGTGCGTAAATTTTAGAAATAACAGTGTTTAGTAAGAGTAGATGTTGGATATATAGCAATTCTAAATGAGTAATGAACATCTCCCATTCCTCTCTCTGCGCCTCTGCGGTTAATTTATTTTTACAAATAATTTAGAACTGCTATATTTGCCAAATCCAAAATATCATAATCTGTGTTTACGCATTAAACTTGCAACTCAAGGCTAAAAGGATGACTTTATTGATCGCACATTTAGGGCCTCCTGGCACTTATGCAGAACAAGCAGCTGTTTTTTATGTCAATTGGCTAACTAAAAGTACGGGAGTTGAAGCTACGTTATCTCCCTATCCCACCATCTCTCAGTCACTGCACACTGTTGCTGATGGTAAAGCTCACATAGCTGTTGTTCCAGTGGAAAATTCTATTGAAGGGAGTGTTACCACAACACTGGATACACTTTGGCAGTTAGACAGTTTGCGAATTCAGTTGGCTTTGGTATTACCCATTGCCCATACGTTAATTTCTTGCGCGTCTAGCTTAGATAAAATTAAAACTGTTTACTCTCACCCGCAAGCTTTGGCACAATGTCAGGGATGGTTAGAGCAGTTTCTTCCGACTGTACAGATTATTCCCAGCAATTCTACAACTGAAGCACTACAGCGATTGGAAGAAGAAACAACAATAGCAGCGATCGCTTCTAGTAGAGCCGCTCAACTATACAACCTGCCAATACTTGCTAACGGCATCAACGACTATCCAGAAAACTGCACTCGTTTTTGGGTAGTAAGTCAGGGTGAAACGAACGCTGGATATCAGGCATCACAAACAAATGCTAGCCACACATCGCTGGCTTTTAGTATGCCTACCAACACACCCGGAGCATTGGTCAAACCTTTACAAATATTTGCTCAACTAGGAATTAATCTAAGCAGGATTGAATCTCGTCCGACGAAGCGATCGCTAGGCGAATACTTATTTTTTATGGATTTAGAAGCGGATGCCAAGGAAACACAAATGCAATCTGCTTTAGCAGAATTAACTATCCACACAGAGATTTTAAAAATTCTTGGCGCTTACAATATTTTGCCGATCAGCGCTCTTACTTGAGGAGTTAGGAGTTAAGAATTACGAGTTAACAAGCTTAAGCAATTTCCGTTAATAAATCTACGCCGCCGTTGGTTTCGACTTTGCTCAACCAACTAAGGGATTGAGAGTTGAGCGTTCGCGTAGCATCTCACAGAGAAGTCGAAACTCGTAAACCTGAGTATATTCTTTATGAGAAATTACCTTAGTTATCAGTTAGGAATTATTAGTTATCAGTTAGAGAATATAAATTATTTTTTGTTATTTCTTCCTAACTCCTAACTTCTCAGTTCTAACTCTTCATTCATCACTTTTCATTAAATGTGTCTTTAAGAACAGCGCGAGCTGCCAAGTGATTACGAGTAGAGGTTAAAATTTCTGCTTCCCGCTCTAAACGAGTTGCAGTATCTTGCATTTCTAACAACAACTGCTGCTCTGCGGCAACACCGTAAAGATTACTGGCTACCCAATAAGATAACTCTGTTGGTAGGTCAGGCAAATCTTCTGGTAGTTCGATATTTTGCTCGGTTAATTTACTCGATAGACGCACAACATCTCGCAGTAGTTGTTCTACCTCAGAAGACAAAGGTCGCAAATCTTTTGTAGGTGGTTGATCTTCAATCCACTCAACTAAGCCAACGCGGTATGGCTTTTCACGAACATACTCTAACACACGGAATCTTTGCTGCCCTAACGTCAACATCTTGATCCGATCATCTGGCAATCGTTGATGATGAACGATTTCGGCACAGCAACCAGTGTTTGCAATTGTACCTTTGGCTGGATCGAACATCAAAACACCAAACCTGCGATCGCTCTCCAAAATCGTGTTCATCATGATTCGGTAGCGAAATTCAAAGATGTGCAAAGGCAATGGTCTAGTAGGAAACAGAACTAATTCGGGTAACGGGAACAGAGGTAGTTCACGAACTGCAATTTTAGAAGATGATGTCATTGTTACCTTGGTATAAACTTAATCTTTAAAATTTCTTTTTCTCTGCTTTGCCCGTACTTTGTCTACATTCTATCATTTGTTTCTTAGCTAAATAAAAGCCCTGAGATATATTTCTTCAGGGCTACGTAAAAATTCATACTAATGTCATTTGTCTTTTGTCTGAGTACTAATGACTAATGACTAATAACTAATTAAAGTTTAACTTCGATATCCACACCCGATGGTAGATCCAATTTCATCAGGGCATCAATAGTCTTAGAAGAAGGCTGATAAATGTCAATAATCCGGCGATGAGTACGAGTTTCAAAATGTTCCCGTGAATCTTTATCTACGTGAGGCGATCGCAGTACACAATAGATCCGGCGTTTTGTTGGTAAAGGAATTGGGCCTACGGCTGTAGCATTGGTGCGGTTAGCTGTGTCTACAATCTTCTCGCAAGATGTGTCTAATAAGCGTCGGTCAAAAGCCTGTAAGCGAATTCTAATTTTTTGCTGCTGTAGAGTTGCCATCTTTAATTGTCCAGGTTCTGCGTAATTAAGGGAGTATTTACAGGTTAAAGGTTACAGGGTAAAGGTTACAGAAAACTATTACTTGTCCCCTGTAACCTATTACCTTATTTATAGAGGGAAGAGAAAGGAGCAGAGAGGCATTATACCATCTCTGCTCCTTTGTTATGAGCGAAAAGGTGCTACTTGATAATTTTGGAGACGACACCAGCACCGATGGTGCGGCCACCTTCGCGGATAGCGAAGCGCATTCCTTGTTCAATAGCGATCGCGTTGATCAATTCTACTGTCATCTTGATGCGATCGCCTGGCATCACCATTTCTACTTCTTTGCCTTCATCGGAGGTGTAAGCTTTGATGGTACCAGTTACATCAGTTGTCCGCACGTAGAACTGGGGACGGTAGCCAGCGAAAAATGGAGTCTTACGACCACCTTCTTTTTCTGTTAAGACATACACCTCACCTTCAAATTCATTGTGAGGTTTAATCGAACCAGGTTTGGCGATGACCATACCCCGTTCAATATCAGCCTTCTGGATACCCCGAAGTAGTACGCCAGCGTTATCTCCAGCCATACCTTGGTCAAGACTCTTCTTGAACATCTCAATACCAGTTACGGTAGTAGCGCGAGTATCTCTGATACCCACTAGTTCAACGTTATCGCCAACTTTGACTACACCCCGCTCAATCCGACCGGTGGCGACAGTACCACGACCTGTAATTGAGAAAACGTCTTCTACAGCCATCAGGAAGGGTTTATCAACATCCCGCTCAGGAGTGGGGATGTAAGAATCTACAGCATCCATCAATTCGTAGATTTTGTCTACCCACGGATTTTCACCGCGTTGGGTCTTAGGATTCTTGGTCATTGCTTCCAGAGCTTGCAGACCAGAGCCTTTGATAATGGGGATATCATCGCCAGGGAAATCGTAGCTGGAAAGCAGTTCTCTAAGTTCTAGTTCTACTAGTTCCAAGAGTTCTGGGTCATCCATCAAGTCTTCTTTGTTCAAGAAGACAACCAGACTGGGAACGCCTACCTGTTTTGCCAACAAGATGTGTTCACGGGTTTGGGGCATAGGGCCATCGGTAGCAGCAACTACGAGGATACCTCCGTCCATCTGGGCAGCACCGGTGATCATGTTCTTGACATAGTCAGCGTGTCCTGGACAGTCTACGTGAGCATAGTGCCGATTTGCAGTTTCATACTCTACGTGAGCGGTATTGATGGTAATACCCCGTGCTTTTTCTTCTGGGGCATTATCAATTTGGTCGTAGCCCTTAGCTACAGCCTGACCCATAGCTGCCAAGGTCATGGTGATGGCTGCTGTCAAGGTAGTTTTACCGTGGTCAACGTGGCCAACTGTACCGATATTAATGTGGGGTTTATTCCTTTCAAACTTTGCGCGTGCCATGAATGCTCATTTCCTTATTTTAACTAAGCGTTCCCTTTGCTTTTTGCAATGATAGTTTCAGCTACGCTGCGAGGCACCTCTTCGTAGTGGCTGAACTCCATCGTGAAGGTACCCCGACCTTGCGTTTTTGACCGGATATCAGTGGCGTAGCCAAACATGCTCGCCAGTGGAACTTTGGATGTTACCTTAGCGAGTCCCTTTTCGGTGCTTTGGCTTTCAATCTGCCCTCGGCGGGTGTTGAGGTCGCCAATGACGTTCCCCATATAGTCTTCAGGAACTTCAACTTCAACTTTCATCATAGGCTCTAAGATGACAGGTGAAGCTTTCAGCACAGCCTCTTTCATCGCCATTGAGCCAGCAATTTTGAAAGCCATTTCTGAAGAGTCTACATCGTGGTATGACCCATCAATTAGGGTCGCTTTAACGTCAATCAATGGATATCCAGCTAGAACACCGGATTCGCAGCTTTCTTTCATCCCTTGTTCTGCGGGGCCAACGTACTCTTTAGGTACTGTACCGCCAGCAATTTTGGAAACGAATTCAAAGCCAGTACCGGGTTCTCCAGGCTCCAAATTGATCACAACGTGACCGTATTGACCTTTACCACCACTTTGGCGGATGAATTTCCCCTCAACTTTGTTCACAGCTTTCCGAATTGTTTCTCGGTAAGCTACTTGTGGGGCACCTACATTCGCTTCCACCTTGAATTCTCGTAACATCCGGTCTACTAGAATTTCTAGGTGTAGCTCTCCCATTCCCGCGATCACGGTCTGGTTTGTTTCCGGATCGACGCGGACACGGAAGGTGGGGTCTTCTTCTGAGAGAGATTGCAGAGCCTTGGACAGTTTGTCCATGTCGTTCTTGGTTTTGGGTTCAACCGCCACCGAGATCACAGGCTCAGGAATGAATAGGGATTCCAGAATTACTGGCGATCCATCATCACAGAGGGTATCACCTGTCAAGGTGTCTTTCAATCCCAGAGCTGCTCCTAAATCACCTGCTCGCAGTTCATCGACATCTTGCCGATCGTCTGCCTTCATTAGAACTAAGCGGGAAATCCGTTCTTTTTTATTCTTACTAGCGTTGAGAACGTAGCTGCCCTTTTTCAGGACACCAGAATAAACGCGAACAAATGTCAGGCGACCGTAAGGGTCAGCCATAATCTTGAATGCCAGAGCTGCTAGGGGTTCGTTGTCATCAGCCCGCCGCTCAACAGTATCGCCATTGGGCAGTAAGCCTTGAATTGGCGGTACTTCACTTGGCGCTGGCAGGTAATCTACAACGGCATCCAGCATCAACTGCACGCCTTTGTTTTTGAATGCTGAACCACAAAGTACTGGTACAATCGTTCCCGCAATTGTGCCTTTACGCAAGGCAGTCCGAACCTCCTCTTCTGTCAGTTCTTCGCCCTCGAAGTACTTAGTCATCAGAGCATCATCGGTTTCTGCTGCCGCTTCTATAAGCTTGGTGCGGAATTCTTCTACCTGCGCTTGCAATTCTTCCGGGATATCGGTTTCCTGGATATCAGTACCTTGGTCATTGGCGTAAATATACGCACGTTGCCCTACTAGGTCAACGATACCTTGGAAGTCGTTTTCACTACCAATTGGTAGTTGAATAGCGATCGCATTGGCCCGCAGGCGATCGCGGATTTGATCGTGAACTTTATAAAAGTTCGCTCCGGTGCGATCCATCTTGTTGATAAAGGCTATCCGAGGAACTTTGTAGCGTTCTGCTTGCCGCCACACTGTCTCAGACTGCGGTTGCACGCCGCCCACAGAACAAAATACTGCGATTACACCATCCAACACGCGCATGGAACGCTCAACTTCAATTGTGAAGTCTACGTGACCCGGAGTATCGATAATGTTTATTTGATGATCTTTCCAACTGGTACTGATAGCAGCAGCAGTGATGGTAATTCCCCGCTCCCGCTCCTGCTCCATCCAGTCTGTGACGGCAGTTCCTTCATGAACTTCGCCAATTTTATGAATTATCCCAGAGTAAAATAATATTCTCTCTGTTGTTGTTGTTTTGCCCGCATCTATATGCGCCGCAATACCAATGTTGCGTACTTTCTCTAGCGGGATCGTGCGTGCCACAGCTACCTCCTATAGTTTTTGCCTCATGATATCTTGTATATTACTCTTTGTTAAGATTCTATACTTTTAGGGAAAACCGTCTTCTTTTTGTAAATCATACGATATACCGCTTATGGAAGGCGATATATCGCTTTTCTACTTAGTAACGATAGTGTGCGAATGCTTTGTTAGCTTCCGCCATCCGGTGCGTTTCTTCACGTTTCCGAATAGCATTGCCTGTTTCGTTGGCAGCATCCATTAATTCATTTGCCAGTTTGCTTGCCATTGTCCGGCCTGGTCTGGAGCGGGAATATTGCACTAACCAACGCAGTGCTAGGGTAGTACCCCGTTCTGTACGCACTTCCATTGGTACTTGGTAGGTTGCTCCGCCTACTCGCCGAGCTTTTACTTCTACTAAAGGCGTGGCATTTCGCACTGCTCTTTCAAAGGTTTCTAAGGCACCAGCACCAGTGCGTTCTTCGATAGTTTTTAATGCATCATAAACAATCCGTGCGGCAAGTGATTTCTTACCATGACGCATGATCCGCCTGATAATCATGCTCACAAGGCGACTGTTATATACAGAGTCAGACGGAACTGGGCGCCTTTGAATAACACCACGACGAGACATACTTCACCTTTAATTCGGAATTGGCAACGAAATTATATGCTATCAGACACCGGAAAGTAAAAGCTGTGGAACCCAACCCTCAGGCTTTTTCAATTTTGTTTTTGACTGTTGCAGCGAGGCTGACTTATTTGACTGCCAGTTTTGGATTAGAGTTTTTGGTAGATGTTCCGACCACAAGGATTGGAAAAAATCAAAAGTCTGTAAGCCTCGTCCCCTTGTGGGTTCGACTAATCCAAAATTGCAAATCGCTCGACTGAGCGTAGTCGTTCGCGCAGCGTTCCGCAGGAAAGTCTAAAATCTAAAATTCATTGACTTGCTACCTGCAACTAAATACTTAAGGGGATAATATTCTAAACCTCAATGTCCAGATTAGAATTCTGCTGTGGGTTACAGCCTTCTCCTCAGAACTTCTACACTTGCTCGCTTAGTGTAGTTTGCTTGATTTTTTTAAACAGACTTGAGCAGTTTTCATCACTGCTCTTAGAACACAGACCCTGATAGCTTTTTGTCCTTAGACACTTCTCAGGTAGACGATTAATCGTGTTGGGTTCGATTAATCGTCTAATCCTATTTTTTCGCTTCTTTAGGACGCTTGGTTCCATATTTGGAACGTCCTTGTTTGCGGTCTTTGACTCCGGCTGTATCTAGGGTGCCACGGATAATGTGGTATCTCACACCTGGTAGATCCTTTACCCGACCGCCACGAATCATTACAACTGAGTGTTCTTGTAAGTTGTGACCAATACCTGGAATATAAGCTGTGACTTCAAATCCAGAAGTAAGTCTGACTCTTGCTACTTTACGTAGAGCTGAGTTAGGCTTTTTTGGTGTGGTCGTGTATACTCTGGTACAAACTCCCCGACGTTGGGGGCATTGTTTCAGAGCCGGGGACTTGGTTTTCTGACGCGCTTGTTCGCGCTCGTTACGTATTAGCTGCTGTATTGTTGGCATGAGTTACAGCGCGTAAAGCTGCTTATATGTCTAAGTTTTAACAAATCCTAATTATATCTTTTTTTATGGTTTTATGTCAATTGTTATTTTTCGCTAATCATTGGTCATTTTTCCTTTATTATTTATCGGCAAACGATCGCTAATTAAGGACTATTAACTAGTTGTGGAGAATGAATTACCACAGCCACAGCTTGTAATCGCTTGTGGGTTGTCGAACCGAAAACCACCACCCATTAAGTCTTCTGAATAATCCACCCTCAAACCGTTGAGGTAATTTAAGCTGTCAACATCTATAACTACTTTAATTTCATCCAAGTCGAAAACTTGGTCGCCAATTTTTATTGCTTCATCGAAGGACATATCATAAAATAACCCGGAACAACCACCTGGTTTGACTGCCAATCGAAACAAGACATTTGGCTGCTGCTTGGACTTTATTCGCCCAATTTCACTTGCGGCTGCTTGACTCAGATGAATCATGGAACTCGTTATTTTGCAATTAAATACCCCATCTTCTATTTTATAGACAGATGGGTTAACTCTTGCTTCTCAAATATTCTAGATTATCTAAGCCATGAGCGCGATCGCTATTACTACATTTATAGCACAATGCGCTTCAGTCCCTACCTTAAATAGGTGGGGACTTCTGGGGCGCGGTGTTCACCAAAAACGGTTTGCACAAAAATGTATTAAGTTTTTAAATTAGAGCTTTAATCCTTAGTACGGGCATAGTCATCTTGGTACCGGATAATGTCATCCTCTCCCAAGTATTCGCCATTTTGCACTTCAATTAACACCAAGGGGATCACACCAGGGTTCTCTAAACGATGAGATGTACATTGGGGTACATAGGTTGATTCGTTATTGCTCAGTAGTATCTCTTTCTCGCCACAAGTTACCCTAGCTGTACCAGATACGACAATCCAATGTTCACTGCGGTGGTGGTGCATTTGTAAACTGAGGCGATGTCCGGGCTTAACTTCGATGCGCTTGATTTTGTATCCGCGCCCTTCTTCTAAAACTGTAAAAGCACCCCAAGGACGTAATTCAGTTGCAGCAACGCCTCTAGAAGTGATGCTTGGGGGTATGTGTAGAGTTTCAGTCTGTGTAGTTTCTTGATATCGAGCCATCGTTACCTCATTTGGAGACATAACAAACCGTTAATACTCTTAAACTATTGATCAAAAATCTGGCGCTATCTTGCAACGTTAGAAATCAGCAATTTTGTCGCACCTTGATAAACATAGCAAAATCAAATGCGACGGTGTAAATCATCACTACTAAAACTCTTGATCTACACTAAGTCTTTATCAAGCAAAATGACAGCTTATTCTAAGCTTTAAAAAAGATGGGGCATTGGGAATTGCTGATTAAGAGACTTTTCCATTTCCCAATACTTCGGCTGCGCTCAGTATAAGTTCCCCATTCCTTACTTCCTACTACCTGATTATCGTGGTTTCAGGAAAATACCAATTCCATTATGAATACGAGCAGCAGTATTAGGCGATCGGTCGAGTAGCTGTCCTCCTAAATAAAGGCTAGTAGAACTACCACCGTCCAAATTTAGGGCATCTACACAGCCCATCTGTTGCATCAATTGGGCGTGTTCTGCCAAATTAGGCCCATAACCGCCTGCACGATTATGCACAGCAGTAATCATCAATGTGCCTGTTGCTGTTGTGCAAATACCGCTACGAATAGCCTTTTCGGCAATAAAAGCATTGCTGAATTTTTCGCCTTTGGCATCAAGGACAATTTGACGATTTTGGATTAATAGTGGGCCAGCTCCAATAATGTGCGGATAACGACTAAAATCAGTGGGAGCAGTGGCGCTAGAAATGCTTACTGCGGTTCCGATAGATAGCTGTGATGCCGCACTAGCAGCGTTGGCGCGTAAAGTTAATAGGTAGCCATCCTGGGGGATAGGAACCGCCGTTTCACCAACTTTACCGCCTGGTAACTGTTGAGTAACTTGGTCTTTCTGTATTACTAAAATAATTTCGTTATCTGTCAAAGGCGTATAAGTTGCTCCCCAAGCTAGGGTGTAACGGGCAATCCCACTCTGGACATAACCACTATTGAGGAACAGAATTGGTAGGCGCTGGCCATTTGCCGTAATTAAAGTTTCTTCCAAAGTGAGACGACCGAAGTAAAATTGGCCTGAATCATTCCAAGCGATCGCACCTCGATTAAGAATAGGGCCTGATAACCACTGACCATCCCGACGAATTGCACCCAAGGGCAATTTGTTATTGCGGTTAAAATAACCACCGTTAATTCCACCTACTGCTAAGTAACGTTGTGCTGTTTGAATTAAGGGAGCAATACCCGCAAGCCCATCAGGACTAGCCCACATGGGTTTCAACGTTAACCCAAATTTGCGGGGATTAACTTCTAACCAGACCACCGGAAAGCGTTCTGTGCCTAAGTTGACATAATTCTGTCGCCAGCGCAATCCTGGGGCCCAAGTAATATCTCGTTCTTCTAGGGGATCGGGTCGAATATTGATAATCAGGCGATTGGGGTTAGCTACAGTACTAACTTGAGGCGATAGACCGAAGGGAACGCTCAGACTAATAATGGTTCGGTTTTTCACCACCTGCACTTGTTGAATTAGTGGTTCAGGCGCTGGGGCTGGTGCTGGTTCTGTTGGTGTAACTGGTAATAGTTGTTTGAGCAGGTTTGGCAGCAATGTTGGTGGTGGTGCTGGTGGCTGGGGGGTATAGCGTTCTATCAAAACGGGATCGGCTATTCCATCCAGGGTAATTGTCCACTCTCGATTTGGCGGTGTAGTGGGTTTGGGAATTGGCGTGTCTAGATCAGAAGATGGAGTTTGAATTTTTTTAATAACTGACCCTTGTGCAACTTGCCAGGGAGTTGAACGATCTAAATCGATAAGAATCCGAGCGTGTTGAAAAGGGGCACTCGCATATAGAGGTTCCTGGCTCTGAACAATATTTGTGACTTGGGTTTTTGGGGTAGCAATCACCAAAATGTTGCCATTGGTTCGGATTTCCCATCCAGATGTTTGAGCAAAATTGCTAATATCCAGATAGCGATATGCTCCTAGTAGCCTGGTGGTTAAAACCAGTGGCTTTGTAACCGATGAAAACCACTGTATTGGTTGCCTGGCTGAGTTACTACTATTTAAGAAATTTACTCCAATTAATTGCCTAAATACACCATCACTGAGATGAGTTGTCATCTGACCACCTTTTCCAGGTCGCTGCAACCAAGTTCCTGGTAAAGTACGACCATTGAGAGAAATTTGATTACCAGAGGACACTGCGCCTGTTAAAGGAGGCGCAGGTGACTGGGAGATCAGCCTTGGTATTGATTGGGCGTTTTTTGGAGACTCCTGGGCGTTGGTAGCACAGGTAGTGCTTAAGCACAGTAATGTTAAAAGTATTGGTGAGACAGTAGCCCGGAAAAATCTGCGATCGCCCTTGGCGTTGGCAGAGCCATTGCCAATCCCTGATTGGCAAGAATTCGGTATTTTTACCATAACTTAATAGGTACTTTTGAAAACTATTACTCAAGGTATAAACTAACTAATTATTTGGAAATATAAAAAACATGACTTCCTTTATTAAAAAATATGTTATTCTATATATTGGCTAGTTATCTCTTTTAGATATAAAAAAAATTTAGACGCTAAAGCCATAGCAATCAAGTGTTTTAACTGGCACTCATTTTAGCTAGACCATACACGGTAGTTTTGGTTATCAAAACTGGATTAAGATATTCAATCCCGACTGAAGGTTGCTACCGTTGTTGCTTCAGTGAGGTTTAGTTAATAGTAATACATATTGCTACTGATAAGTAGCACAACTTTAGACAACAACGATATTTGGGAATTGTCAAATGGGTATATATTGTAATACGCTGATTTTATTGCTGGATCAGGATGGCTTTAGCTTTAGAAGATAATACAGCGTTCAGTTTTAGTTTTGGTTTCAGGTGAGCCGAAATAGGCTCTATGAGTAGCTAGCGTGCATCTGGAAAAGGGAATTGAGAAAATACTTAGCTTCAAAATATAAAAGAGAAACTGTCAGGGCAAAAATGATGTCTTGGCGGAGGTAACTTGTCTAACACCGCATAAATACATAAAAAATACGCAAATATTTTAACACGGGTTAACTAACAAAGTAAAACCGAAGTTAAAATTTTTTTTCCCTAAATTTCGGTGCTTATATATTTCTCCATCACTGAATTTAGAAAATTTTTCCCATAACGTAGTGGCAAAATTGGTAACTCAATACTTCAGGAACAGGGTATGAATAATAAACCGATGAATCAAGATCAGACAATCACAGCGGATATAAACTCAAGAGATACCTATCAGGGGCAAAAGTGGTTAGTAGAGGAGCGAGATGCCTGTGGTGTCGGTTTTATTGCTCATCGCCAGAATCATACTAGCCACGAAATTGTAGAAAAAGCTTTAGGTGCTTTAAGCTGCTTAGAACACCGGGGAGGTTGTAGCGCTGATCAAGACTCTGGTGATGGTGCTGGAGTATTGACAGCTATCCCTTGGGAGTTATTTCAACAAGACTTTGCCCAAAGAGGGAAAGAATTTTCATCCACTAATAATATAGCTGTGGGGATGATATTTCTACCACAAGACCAAGAAGCAGCACGAAAAGCTAGGACGACAGTTGAGCAAGTAGCTGCCGAAGAAAAATTGACTGTACTGGGTTGGCGAGTAGTGCCAGTGCAACCTGATTTACTGGGGGTACAAGCCAGAGAAAATCAACCCCAGATTGAACAAGTTTTGCTAGCTTCTGTTGACAAAAGTGGCGATGAATTAGAACGACAGTTGTATATTACCCGCAGCCGAATTAGTAAAGTTGCAACCAACATCTCAGAAGAATTTTATATCTGCTCGTTATCAAGCCGCACAATTGTCTACAAAGGCATGGTGCGTTCCACCGTATTGGGTAGCTTTTATCAGGATTTAAAAAATCCAGCTTATAAAAGTGCTTTTGCTGTCTATCACCGCCGCTTTAGTACTAACACAATGCCCAAGTGGCCCCTAGCTCAACCAATGCGGCTTTTGGGTCACAATGGCGAAATCAATACCTTGTTGGGTAACATCAACTGGATGATGGCACGAGAAGCTACCCTGAATCATCCTGTATGGGGCGTTGGCGCAGCCTCTCCGCAGGAGACTCGCATCAAGGAACTCAAGCCATTAGTTCATATTGATAACAGCGACTCAGCTACCCTAGACAACGTACTGGAATTGTTGGTTTGTTCTGGACGCAGCCCCTTGGAAGCTTTAATGATTATGGTTCCAGAGGCTTACCAAAATCAGCCTTCTTTGCGTGACTTTCCAGAAATTGTCGATTTCTACGAATATTACAGTGGTCTGCAAGAAGCGTGGGACGGGCCAGCACTTTTAGTATTCAGCGATGGCAAAAAAGTTGGTGCAACACTAGACCGTAATGGCTTAAGACCAGCTCGGTACGTGATCACAAAAGATGACTACATTGTTGTAGCTTCCGAAGCTGGTGTAGTGGACTTCCCAGAAACCGATATTGTCGAGAAAGGTAGACTCGGCCCAGGGCAAATGATTGCCGTGGATTTAGTAAACCATGAAGTGCTGAAGAATTGGGAGATTAAGCAGCGCATCGCCAAGCAACACCCTTATGGAGAATGGCTGCAACAGTACCGTCAAGAACTCAAACAAATTGTCAGTAGTCAGTCGTCAGATGTGAATGGAAATGGAAATGGACATCTGGCTGTTGAAAATGGTAACGGGCATAGTACAACTGACACAATTGACAAGCAAACCTTACTTCAGCGTCAAACTGCCTTTGGCTACACCACAGAAGATGTAGAAATGGTGATTCATCCAATGGCGATCGCAGGTTCAGAACCGACTTTCTGCATGGGGGATGATATTCCTTTAGCAGTGTTGTCAACAAAACCCCACCTGCTTTATGACTATTTCAAACAGCGCTTTGCTCAGGTGACAAACCCGGCGATTGATCCCCTACGGGAAAAGCTAGTGATGTCTTTGAAAGTCGAACTGGGTGAACGGGGTAACTTACTAGAACCTAAAGCCGAATATGCTCGAAGACTGAAACTCGAATCGCCAGTGTTAACAGATGCTGAATTAGAGGCAATTAAGCTGTCGGGATTTGCCACGGCTGAGTTGTCAACCTTATTTGCGATCGCTACCGGCCCTGGAGGATTAAAGGCCGCAGTCCAATCCTTACAAGCACAAGCAGCCCAATCAGTCCGGGCAGGTGCAAAGATTTTAATCTTAAGCGATAGGGCAAATGACGGTATTAGCCCAGAAGATACATACATTCCTCCCCTCTTAGCGGTGGGTGCTGTACATCATCACCTGATTCGGGAAGGGTTGCGAATGAAAACATCCCTAATTGTCAATACTGCCCAATGCTGGAGTACCCATCATTTTGCCTGTCTGATTGGCTACGGTGCTGGTGCAGTTTGCCCGTATATGGCTTTAGAGACGGTGCGTGATTGGTGCATTGATCCTAAAACCCAAAAGTTGATGGCTATGGAGAAAATTCCAGCTCTCACCGTAGAACAAGCTTTAGGAAACTATCGCAAAGCGGTAGAGTCAGGTTTGCTAAAAATTCTCTCCAAAATGGGAATTTCTCTGCTCTCCAGCTATCAAGCAGCCCAAATCTTTGAAGCTATTGGCATCGGTGGGGATTTAATCGAATTAGGATTCCGTGGTACGACTTCCCGCATTGGTGGTTTGAGTATTAGCGAACTCGCTGATGAAGTACTTTCCTTCCATGTCAAGGCTTTTCCAGAACTGACGACCAAGAAGTTAGAAAACCTGGGTTTTGTGCAGTATCGTCCTGGTGGCGAATACCACATGAATAGTCCAGAAATGGTTAAGGCGCTGCATAAGGCTTTAGATGGTAAAAACTACGATCACTACGAAGTTTATAAAAAGCACCTTCAAGGTAGGCCAGTAACGGCATTGCGGGACTTGCTGGATTTCCAAGGCGATCGCACTCCGGTTCCTATAGAAGAAGTGGAGTCGGTAGCTGAAATTGTCAAGCGCTTCTGCACTGGTGGTATGTCTTTAGGCGCTTTGTCAAGAGAAGCCCATGAAACTTTAGCGATCGCTATGAACCGCATTGGCGGTAAATCTAACTCTGGAGAGGGCGGCGAAGACCCGGTGCGCTATACAGTTCTAGATGATGTAGACGAATCTGGCCACTCGCAAACCTTACCTCATTTAAAAGGATTGCAAAATGGTGATAAAGCCTATAGTGCCATCAAGCAAGTTGCATCGGGACGCTTTGGTGTCACACCAGAGTACCTAGTCAACGCCAAACAAATTGAAATCAAAATTGCCCAAGGTGCCAAGCCTGGGGAAGGTGGACAGCTACCAGGGCCTAAGGTGAGCCAATACATTGCCATGTTAAGGCGCTCGAAGCCAGGTGTTACATTGATTTCGCCACCACCACATCACGATATCTATTCCATTGAAGACTTAGCGCAACTGATTTTTGATCTGCACCAAATTAATCCCAAAGCCAAGGTGTCGGTGAAGCTAGTTGCAGAAGTTGGCATTGGCACGATCGCGGCTGGTGTAGCTAAGGCAAACGCTGATATTATTCAGGTTTCTGGCCATGATGGTGGTACAGGTGCATCACCACTTAGTTCGATTAAACACGCGGGATCGCCGTGGGAATTAGGTTTAAGTGAAGTACATCGCGTCTTGATGGAAAATAGCCTGCGCGATCGCGTGATTTTACGCGTAGATGGCGGACTCAAGAGTGGCTGGGATGTGGTAATAGGTGCATTGATGGGTGGTGAAGAATTCGGTTTCGGCTCCATTGCCATGATTGCCGAAGGCTGTATCATGGCGCGAGTTTGCCACATGAACACCTGCCCTGTGGGTGTTGCTACTCAAAAAGAAGAACTTCGCAAGCGGTTTACGGGAATCCCGGAACAGGTTGTCAACTTCTTCTACTTCATCGCCGAAGAAGTGCGTAGTCTGCTAGCACGGCTAGGTTACCGTTCTTTGTCAGAAATCATTGGACGTGCAGATTTGTTGAAACTGCGCCCAGAGGCAAAACTCACCAAAACGCAATCACTGAACCTGGATTGTTTACTGAAGCTACCAGATACCAGAGAAAATCGTAGCTGGTTGCTGCATGAAGAAGTCCACAGCAACGGTGTAGTTTTGGATGACAAGATGCTTGCCGATCGCGACATTCAGGCTGCTATTAGGGATCAGTCTAGTGTTACCAAGACTTACCCTATTGTGAATACTGACAGAACAGTAGGCACAAGATTAGCGGGCGCGATCGCTTCTCAATACGGTGACAGCGACTTTGAAGGACAAATTAATCTCAACTTCACAGGTAGTATTGGGCAAAGCTTTGGTGCGTTCAACCTCCCCGGCATAATTCTGACCCTGGCAGGAGAGGCAAACGACTACGTAGGTAAAGGAATGCATGGTGGTGAAATCATCATCAAACCTCCAACTGATGCTACCTATAAAGCATCACAAAACGTCATAGTTGGCAATACGTGCCTCTATGGTGCTACTGGTGGTATGTTATTTGCCAACGGTCTAGCAGGAGAGCGCTTTGCTGTAAGAAATTCCAAAGGCATAGCAGTGATTGAAGGCGCTGGGGATCACTGCTGTGAATATATGACTGGTGGTGTAATTGTCGTCCTCGGCAAAGTAGGACGTAACGTAGCAGCTGGAATGACTGGTGGACTGGCATACTTTTTGGATGAAGACGACTCATTTCGTGAGTTAGTCAACCCGGAAATTGTCAAAATCCAACGGGTGATTACAGAAGCAGGTGCAAAACAATTGCAAGAGTTAATCAAAACTCATGCGGAACGCACTGGTTCACTAAAGGCGAAGAAAATTCTCCAAGACTGGCAAGAATTTTTGCCGAAATTCTGGCAGTTGGTTCCACCTTCTGAAGCTGATAGTCCAGAAGCTGATCCTGAAAAAACAACTGAGTTCAGTTTAGTAAGCAGTCATTAGTAACTGTAACCGTTCTCATACTCAGCCTTAAGCTATTCTCTCATTGGAGAACCTGTACAAACAGGTTCTCTGTGAAAACACCTTGCGATGCCTAAAGTAGCCGCCTGAATTTACCCCTTAAAAAGAGCGTATCGAGAAAAAAATTTTCCCCCTAAAAAAGGGGGAAATATTTACTAACTGATTCACGACTGGACTTTAGGCAAAGGGTACAAAAGTGACTGAGCAATCAGATCCTGTAAAAGTCTAAGCAATAAAGTCGGGATCAGCACTGTCCTGAAATCTACCTAATTGGGTATAGAAGGCATTACCTCAATGCTGGTAAACTTTCATATAAATGTTTACTAACAAGTAGGATTTGTCTATAAAAATGCTTATAGAAGAGCAAGCTCCCGATCGCAAAACTTCTGAAGAAGAACGTTTCCAAGATGATTATTATTCATACTTTGAAGCTCCTGAAAATGCTACCCGATATACACCATCAGTTTGGTATCTTGATCAGGCTTTTAAGCAACGTTCGTTCTCTTTGTTAGATTTAGGATGTGGCAATGCGGCTTTAAACAAATATCTACCTGAACGATGTGATTACCTTGGGATAGATCATAGTGAAGCTGCGATTCATTATTGTTCAAAACTATATCCCAACAAAAAGTTTGCTGTCAGAGATTTATCGGTAGCACTGCCAGAATTAGCTTCAGAAAATCAAAAATTTGATGCTGTAGTGCTAGCCGGTTTACTATTTCATAATGTCGATAAGGAAACATTAGAACAAAAGGACGATAAAGAACTCGTTCAATTTTGTTTGGAGAAGCTAATAAGCGATAAAGGATATTTGGTGCTTATTATACCTTTTGCTTATGGTGACCATCCATCCCATAATCTTTATGTTCGGGCAGAATGGCTACAAAATTTGGTAGAAAAATTGCTGGAAGTTGTAAACGCAAAAATCGTTTACGAGAATATTTCTCTACAAATTGGCTTGGACAAAAAGGTTCAACAGCAGAAGACAACTCCTGATTGGTTTGTTCCCGATAGCACTACTGACTATTCCAATAAATACGCTGGAACATATATGGCAGCTTGGACAGTTATTGCTTCTCCATCACTAGGTTAAACTGTCATTTGAATAACTAAGATTATTCATCTACTTTTAAGTTTAT
The DNA here is from genome assembly GCF_014696655.1 of Nostoc sp. FACHB-888. Lineage (NCBI taxonomy): Bacteria > Bacillati > Cyanobacteriota > Cyanophyceae > Nostocales > Nostocaceae > Nostoc > Nostoc sp. FACHB-888. The sequence goes on from NZ_JACJQM010000005.1 coordinate 173,802, forward strand.
TTGTTCTTTAGTTTCGCACCGGAAACTAGACAAAACTAGTCTTAACCAAAAAATATAATTTTAGTTGTTAGCGAATTAATACTGACCAACTATCCACAATTAATAATTATTACTTTTTGTTAGCAAGCAACTTTTGGTCTGCATCTTCCATTTCTAAAAGTTCTGGAATAGTAACAAAGCGATAGCCTTGCTTTCTAAAGTTGCTAATAATTTCTGGTAAAGCTTGCACGGTTTTAGAACGATTGCCGCCACCATCATGCATTAGCACAATCCCACCAGGTTTTGAATCTTTAATTACGTTATCGATCAACTTTGGTACGGTTGGCAATTTGTAATCTATGGAATCAGCAGACCACATCACTACAGTATATTTTTGGCCTTTAGCATAAGCAGCTAATCCATTGTGCAAAATGCCACCAGGCGGTCGGAAGAGATTTGTTTTAGCACCTGTAATTTGATAAATTAGGTCTGTTGTGCGGTCAATTTCAAAAGCAGCTGCTTGTGGATTAAAGGAGTGATACCAGTGATGCCAAGTATGGTTGGCAATGACGTGACCTTGAGAGACAATCTGCTTTCCTAATTCTGGATAATTTTTTAGGTTCTGACCGACGACAAAAAACGTCCCTTTAATATTATTATTTGATTTCAGAATATCTAGCACTTGCTCTGTGGTTTGAGGCCAAGGGCCATCATCAAAAGTGAGAGCAATTACTTTCTCCCCTTTAGTCAGTTTTGCCGCTTTAACTATTGCCCCTTGAAAACGTAATGGTATAGCGTAAGATAGGCCTTTTTTTTGTGCTTCTTGTTGCCAGCTTGTAAGCATCGCCGCCTTTAATTTTTCCATCTGCTGCTGAGTTCCTACATTTGCAGCTACATCCTTGACATTTATACTTTGTCTAATCTGAGCCTCAGAAGGATTTGGTCTTAGAAGCATCATGAAAGCAAGGCTAAAAACACCACATAAGGCAAGCAGCGCAATTAATATTCCTTCTGGCCACAGAAACGACTTATTGTTTTCCACTTTATAGCTCCTTCAAACATCGAACCATCAACCACGTTATGACGGTACGTTATAGCACATCTTTTTTAGATATCTTAGATATCGGCTGCTTTCTGGTAATCCTGAAAATTAGAATTGAGACTAATGTAAATTCATAATTGAGAAGACAAACTATACAGCTTTAACTGAAATCTAGATGCTCTAGATTTGGAAAAACACTTATACAATACTTGATAATGTTTAATGTCAATCCATTCATAAAAACCAAGGTCTGAACTTCTACATTCTTACCGCTAGGTCTAAGAAGGAGGACAATCAGATAATTAACTACACCCCAAAATCTTCCTAATAGGAGCTATGAATTAGTTTATGTCTTTCATTTCACCTCTAAGTCAGAATTTTGCTTTTAAGCTTTATAGGTTTGCAAATAAGATAAGTTAAACTGTCGTGTCTACAATTTGCATTTTTGACAGGCTGAAGTTTTTATAACAAAAATTCTCTAAGAAAGTTGTATAATTTACAGCTGAATAAATTATTTAATTAGCATCAAAAACTACTTATAGGCACGGGCATCTTCCAAAAAAGAGACTAATAAGTTATTAGTACTATTCTTGATAAGATATATCTTACTGTCATCTACCATTACTTACTTTTTAAGAAAAAGTTAAATTTTCAACTGACAGAATGTTACCTTGCAGTTTCTATGAAATAAACGGACGAAAATTGATTCAATATAGTTTCTCATTGCCAACAGGCATTTTGTAGTTAATATAGATACTTTTGAACAATTCAGCAAAAATGATTTTATCGACAGCCTAGTTCTATTTATGATGCTGATCCTTTAGCCTAAATTGCTCGTAGCTTTTTATTTGTTAATGTTTTTCTCCAAGATTTAAGAAAATCATATATTATTAATAGTACAATTTAATATTCAACGTCACCGTATAATTACGGTAATTATTAGCATTTATATATTAGGCTTCAGATTTAATTTTTGAAATATGTGTAGAGAGCCGATGCATTACGGTGAGAAGTCCGCAGAAGATGGGTTTTCTCAGATGAGCGAGTACCTCATCCGCAAGAATGTTCCCAACGCTTGTTGGCTTACAACGCTTTAGGAATCATACGGCGAGTGTCTCCCCTTTTCTTACGAGACGCTACGAAAAGGCAGAAGCGCAGCGTTAAGGCTTTGCTTTGGCAGAAAGTACGGCATCGACCGAAGGGTTCAATACGTTATTTATATTACACAGTTGCCTACGTAAAAAGCTAGAATGTTACAAATAATAATGACGTTAGTTCAAGTATTATCAAAGCTTTTCTCTGTTTATCTAATGCATGAATTTAGGTTTGTCACACTACTACATATACTTAGATTTTTCCAAAATAAAATCAGATTTTTATAGGCAGTTATTAGAGTATAGCTGAACTCTACTGTCGGAAATAATAATACACAGTTTTCAATGTCTGAAAATCACCTCATAACTTGTCTTATAATTGCAGCAATTAGAATTAAGATTTTTAATTATCTAAAAATCCTAATCATTAGCTTATATTGCCTTAGACAGGTCACACTTGATTTCCAGTACTTTTGCTTATCTTTGGTAGATGCAATAATTGTATTATTTAATATCTGTATGGGTTGATGCATAACCCAACTTGTCTATCAGTATACCTTTTGAGTCAAAATAATCAAGGTATTTGTTCCACTTCTGAAACTGGCTAGAAACTTTTATGATTCCTCACGAAAGTGATGCAAAAGAAGAGCGTGCTTCGTTAAAATTATTGCGTAGTTGGCAAGAAAATCTGATTTTGATTGCGATCGCATTGTGTTTGGCATTCCTAATCAGGACTTTTATCGCCGAACCCCGCTATATACCTTCTGATTCGATGCTGCCTACCTTACATACTGGCGATCGCTTGGTAGTTGAAAAAATATCCTACCATTTTCACCCTCCCATAACCGGGGATATTATTGTTTTTCAGCCACCCGCAGAACTACAACGTCGAGGATATCCCAAAGACCAAGCCTTTATCAAGCGGGTTATTGGCCAGCC